>JBAZDV010000076.1:0-5536 GCA_041654195.1 Candidatus Methanomethylophilaceae archaeon
TTTTGTCCATTAGGTCAGGGATGCCGATAGCATCACATCTTTTTTGGAAATCCTTGCAGATCATTTCCTTAAGGTGTTTGGGCATCCAGGATATCCTCTGGATTCCGCCTTCGGCGGAAATGAATTTTTCACTAGTGATATACTTTTTTCCTATTCCCATAAAACCAGGTGTTTGACGGCCACCGCCAATGGACCCTGCAAGAGAGGAGAATTTCATTCCGATGGGGGTCATTTCAGAGAAGTCCCTATCTACGAGGATCACGGACTGCATATCTACAGTCATCCCTACTATCACTTCAAAGCAACCGCATGAGGTCATTGGAGCATCCATGAGACTGTACATGCAGATCCTCTCTATGCCGCCCATTGACGTTGTGCTGATCAGTTGATCAATGCCTTTCCATTCTCCTTTTTTAAGATCAACGATGTCATCCTTTCTTAGAGGTCTGTTAGGGCCGTTAGGAGATAGTTCGTTGCTTGCCTTTGCGTCCAGCCAGTTGATGGCACCGCAAAGGCCAACTCTTTCAGGAGCAACAATGCAGATATGTCCGGGGGCAAATGATTGACACATAGTGCATGTGTAGAAATCATCAACCAGGTCGTCTTTAAGTCCTTTCATGCGTTCGTCTCTTGATTCGTATGATCTCAGGGCCTCAGGAAGACGTTCCTCCATTACCTTTTCGTCGGTGATTATTGTTGCCTGTATTCGAGTTATAATTTGACCGAATTCTTCTCTTATTTTGTGTATCAGTATTTTTCCTAAGTCTTTGAATTTGAATCCTTTGTCTTTCGCTTTTTTGCTGATTCTGATCCAATCTGTATTTCTTTGGCCAGCATGCCATACGCCTTCGGCGAAGTTTATGGAGCTATGAAATCTTCTCTCAATGACAGGTTCTAGGTCATCGTGCATTTCCCTGCCGTAAACTTCAACGATAATTGCCATCGATATTAAGGACCCGTTCTCAAAGGAGTCGATCTCATCACCTATGAGAGTGATTTTTCCATCATCTATATCTTTTTCATTTCTTGAGATGAGTAATTCAAAAGCAGAGCTTCTTGAACCGCCTGCTTCGACATATGTATCGGGTTTTCTGATTATTTCGCCTTCAAATGAAGGTCCGTATCCTACAGGTAGGTCGATCGGTTCTAATTTGACCGTAATGCCACGTTCTTCGATTCCTGTTTGAATCATATCTTTGTGATCTTTGCAGATTCTGATCTTCTTTGGTATCTCCGGAAGGTCTTGGTCAGTGACGATGGATGCGCTATGCATCAATGCAGCGAATGCAAATGCTGCGTCAAGACAATTAAGAGGTCCGGTTTGGATTATTATGACCTTTGGGCGCTTCGCGAGATATTTACTGAGGCGTATTCTGTCGCCTGCTGGCACACCACCGAATGTCAGTGCCGCGCGGATTGCGAAATTGATTGCATGAATGGTGCCGGTGAATGTACCGACCGGATACAGCATTCTATCAAAACCCATGGCAATATTCTCTTTTTCCATGAGGTCGGGATAATCACCAGATGCAATTGCCACCATGCCTTTTGATTGAGAATTCCTGACCATGGAGTTGAGGTCTTCTCCGTTAATGTTTCCTCCCAGGAAAACTACTGCACCAGGAATTGTTTCATCAACGAAACTCAGTCCCAGTTTTCTGAGAACACGGTCCGGGATAAACCCGTCCCTCTCTGTGTTGCCGTCGAGATATGTAATGGCTTCGATGATCTCTGCGGCGTACATTGCATTTTCCCCGGAGGAGAAGCCGTCGTTCAAAGAGGACCCCGATGCCTTCGGTAATGAACTTAACAATTCTGCAGCTCTTTTCAGATCAATAGACTCAATGCCCTTCCATGCGTAGATCGAAGGCAGACCATATCCTGTTTCCGAATATGAAAGTACAGTGCCACTACCATATTTTGATGAAGCATTGAATACCATTTTCTTTGCGATGGCAACTATATTGTCAGAACCTTCTGCAGCCATTGAAAGTAAGCGTGGAACATCGATGGTCGTATATGTTCTGAGCACAGCATCCAATTCTTTTGATGTAGTGATTCCGTATCTTTTCTTTATGGCTTCGGTATTCATATAACCTCATTTTAGTTCTTCGTATTTTGTCAGGACGTAAATTCCGTTCATTTTTTCGAATGCAACAGGTATTGCTTTCTTGGTTTCTTCAACAGATAATTTGCTGTTTCCAAAATCGGCAACGAGGTCTAGCATCATTGTTTGGTAACAGATCTTGATCTTGCTGAATACCGAGATCAGATTGATATTTTTGTCTGCAAGCCAATTTAATACCTGAGTAATGGCTCCTGGACAGTCCGGAATATCTATTCCTATTTTGACGAGTTTTGTCTCGTTCTTAAAGAAAGTGACAGATATCAGCCATGATGCATAATCTGCAACGATCATCACATTGTTGTCGTCAAATCCTTTCAATATATCTCCGTATTCCAAGGACATGTCATATGCGCCGTTTTTCAATGTGACAGGTGCGCCGCGGCCCACCTCTATCTTCTCCTTGGCAGGTTCTGTATGGAATACCCTTCCGATGTCGGCAGGTTTCGCGCTGATGTGATCTATCAGAGAGACAGAAAGATCGTTGTTTTCTTTTAATTCCTTGAATTTTTCTTCGAGTATATCAACTTCACCAGCAAAACTTAGGTCGACCAACATTTTCCAGATGATGATCGTGTCAGATATTCCGTCGATGGAGATGGAATTCAGGATGTTGATCCCTCTCTCGCCGAGGAATTTGGCTGCCTGTGCGCTTGATCCCGGAACATCCTGCATGTACATCGTAATGTTGGTCAGTGTGCGGTAGTTCTCCTGAGGATACATGGAAAGGATCAATTCGTATCTTTTAGGACCTTTGTCTACGTATTCAAAAAGTGTACTGTAAACATATCCTCCATCAACAAGACCCATCATGTCCGATAGTCTATCGTCTATCACGATGCTTGTTCCTTTGACCTTACTAAACTCCCAGTTCTTCATGGAAATCCTCTTGTTATACTCCTCTTAATTGAATGAAGTCATATATCTTTTCTGTTAACATATTTGACGGATGCGAACGGGCGGGTCCATCCAGGGTGCTCTTTTTTTGAATAGATCAGCTCTCTTTTCAGATTGACAATACTTTCTGCATTCTTATCAGATGATGTCAACTCCTTTAATCTTTCAATTGTCCCGGAGGCTTTTTGTTCAAAACCAGTCATTTTTACAGCTTCTTTGATCATCAATGCTGCTTCTTCTAACAGTGCTGACGCTTTTTCAAGCTGTTTGATCCTTCTTTCAAGATCTTCGATCTCCGTAAGATCACTTCCTTGATTTTCTGATAAAAGTATATCTGCCAGGAGTATGTTTTTTGACACCTATTGAGTAAGGGCACGCAGTGCATTTTCTGTTCACTTCAATTGTATTTCCGTCAAGAGTGGTGTTCATTACAGATGACAGTGGATTTTTACATACAGGACAAATGTCCGGCAGATCAATTGTATTTGATTTATTGTATTCGATGACCAGCTGAAGCATTTTGCGGTTTATGGCAACACGTCTGATACGTTCACCACTCACACGGTAGTTCTCATCGCTCTTACTGAGCTCCATCCTGACCATGGCAATCATTTCCGACTGCGACTTGACTTGCTGGTTCCTGTACATCACAACGAATATTGCCTCTGCCAGTTTGTCATCGTCGGGAATCTTATATGACATTACTGAGATATAGGGGTCTTGCGTATTTAGTCTTTAAAGGATGCATGCGATAGTTTATAGCTAAAACTGTGTTTCTGTGGTGTGCGCGGGGGTAGCCAAGCCGGCCAAAGGCGCAGGACTTAAGACTCCTGTACGGGTAAGATATTCTGTCTCGTAGGGGTTCGTGGGTTCGAATCCCACCTCCCGCACCAATTTTACATGCTGGCTACCCTTTTCGGAAAGGGTGTTTTTTTAGTGTTCGAATCCCATGTCCTTTTTGCGGCCTCTATTGCAGCATCATTTCTCTTACGACAATTGTACCCTTCGGTGGTCTTCGTAGAGAGGTGTCCCATGAGCAACGAACGGATTTGATATCAAGATAAGCAGACACCATATGTTAAAGGGAAGAATAAAAATTACACTGACGATGGATTTTTTGATTTTAGGCGCATTCTTATATATTATTGAAAGAGCTGTCAATTTGTGCGATGTGTCATAACAAGACGTATGGCATGAACAGGGAGTACACCACCAAGTTTACTATAGTAAACCAACTGAACTCATCGATACCTGCGGTATACGCGGAGTTTTGAAGGTCGTAAGATGATCTGCAAAACTATAACGTACGTCTATGGTTTTGGCGAAAACACCACTTTCCGCCGCCTGTTGAAACCGCCCAGTCCTTTATTCTTTTTATCATCGACTGGGCCCCTTTACTTCGTTTCAAATTCGGTTAAACAGATTACATTATATTCTTGAATGAGTACCCATAGACGTAGTTAACAAAGTTGAGGTAATGCACATATATAAAACAAGCGAAGGTAATATCTTCGTTATATAAAGAATTAAGTCGTACACAATTATACTAAACTTCAATATGAAAGTCCGATCCATGAACCAGATTAATTTTAAATGCCCAGCAGGATTGATTGAGTTCATGGATTGTGATATCGAAGTATATGGGGATCACCGAAATAGATCTGAGTATATTGTTGCAGCACTCAGAGAATATGAAACAAAAAGAGCTGAATTAAAGAGTAAAATGCAAAACATGATGGGTGGATTTTAATATTGTATTTCTGCGGAATATATTTTGGGCACGATTTTTTTGTTTACTATAATCGCTGAAAGATGTTTCTAAAAGATTTCAAAACGCAAGATACAGATTGGTCGAAAATTTACGGGTCATCATTGTATTTTTTAAATGTTCTTAAGGCTCCTATGTTCGTGATATTAGGGTTGTTTGTTTGCGAATTTTCTGTCAATTTATCATTACTCATGATTGCATATGTTGCCCATCGTTTCTTCTTAACATAAGCTCTACTGATTAAAGAATATCCGTTTTGTCTTTGCCTTTAAAATTGTTCTTGTAATAGCATTATTACGATATTTTGTTACGAGCAAGTTGAATTAAGTAAGACCTTAGGGTATAGCAAAAATCATGTTTGGAAGTTCATTTAATTCGTTCTTGTACAGAAGTTATAAATTTTCAGAATGTTCTTGATTTGTCTGAGGAATAAAATGGACAACAAGTTCAAAATTCAGCTTATGGAAACTACAGCCGCGTTAATAACCGCAGCATTCGGTCTGATCGCAGCCCTTGCGTGGAACGGGGCGATCCAGGCCTTGATTACGAAGTTTATTTCTAAAGATAACGATCTTGTAGGGCAGTTTGTATATGCTATCATAGTCACGATTATCGCAGTCGTCATGACATTACTTATAGCCAGATCTATTGGTAAGTTGAAGGAAGCAGAAGTAAAAAAATAAGCTCAATCTTTTTTCTGCGGCAATGCCGCAATATTTTTTCTTCTTCTGGATTTACCGCGGTTG
>JBAZDV010000077.1:0-5512 GCA_041654195.1 Candidatus Methanomethylophilaceae archaeon
ATGAGGAGAAACATCGAAGATTACGATGTCCTTGTATTGCCAGGAGGATTCTCTGCAGGAGATTATGTTCGTGCAGGAGCGATATTTGCAGCAAGAATAAAAGCTGCGATCGGACCGCAGGTCAAGGAATTTGTTGAACAAGGCAAACCCGTATTAGGTGTCTGTAACGGATTCCAGATCCTGGTAGAACTGGGATTGTTGCCAGCGGTCGGAGAGGTCATGTCGTCTGTGCCTACAGTTGCGTTGTATACCAATGACTCGGCAAGGTTTGAATGTCGCCCTACTCTTCTGAGGAATGATAATCGCGGTAAATGCATCTTTACTTCTGATATACCGCAGAAAAAGGTCCTGATGTTCCCTTCCGCACATGCTGAAGGAAAGCTTCTCAGTGCAGATCCCAAGTTCGTCGAGAAACTCGATGAGAATGACCAGATCGTATTCAGATATATCGGAGTCAATGGTGAAAAACCAGAGTATCCTTGGAATCCCAATGGTTCGCCATCCGATATTGCTGGAATATGCAATCCTGCTGGGAATGTGCTCGGATTGATGCCGCATCCTGAACGTGTGATGACAAGATTCACACATCCTGACTGGACAAGAGGTTACTCTTCAGAGGAAGGAGATGGGATGATGGTATTCCGTTCGGTTATGAAACAATTTACAAAATAAATTTTTTCAGAGGGTTTATACCCTCTGTTTTCAAATCTCTACTCTTACATCGACACGGCTGTCGTCCGTAAGACTGAGAGTTCTTCTGAGATGATATTGACAGATGATCTCGATGACTTCCCTGTAATGTGACCTCTCAGGCACCACGACGGCACATTCTATATTCCTGATCTTTGCTTTATACGCTATTACGTTTCCGAAACTTCTGCCTTCGTTGGTGAATCCTTGGATAAGGTGTCCAGCGGTGCTCCTGATGAGGTCTAATTTGCCGATGTCCTCTTTGTCGATGGTCACGTTAAGCGTACCTTCGAACGGTCTGAATCCCAATACATGTTCAAATTGATCCATGTACTGTTTCTGACATATGTAGTATCCGCCTTCGCCCATTCCGGCAGCGACCATTCCGTGAATGATTATATGATCTGAAAGTTCGAAAATACGGCGGTATTCGTTATATTCTTTTTTCAATTCTTCAATACCTTTATCGGTAAGTTTTATACGTTGTCTTCTTGCGCCGAGATCACGAATAATGAATTTCTCATCCAAAAGTTCCAATATCCTTTTAGAAGCGGATTGTTGGCTCATTTCTAGTGCATCGCCCAATTCGCGTGACGATACAGCAATATAATCATCAATGCCGCCAAGCAATGCGATCTTTCTTAAAGCGAAGGTGAACTTCTCATCCATTGATAAGAATTAATTCTTACGAGGTAATAAATGTTACCATAAAATGATTAGATGGCCGAAATATTGGTAGAATAAAAGTTGGTTTGGAAAAAGGTTTTAGGCTCTGTCTGCAGCGATCCATTTTGCAGTGGACGGGCATGCCGTCAGCAACGCAACGAATAAAGCTATCAGAAAGAGAACCACTCCGAAGTTTTGATTCATCGTTTTGTAGAGAACATCGCATGCGATTATCGCAACGTTCACAAAACAAAGGAATACCGTAGACTTCCAGGAGCTCTGACCGTTTCTGTACATGGTACCACCGACTGCGAAGAACAGCACTGCGATAAGTAAGGCCAATCCGACCTCAGTGAGAACCTTTTCGTCACTAGGGTTGAAGTACATTGCCATTGAGGCAATCGTTAGAATACCGCCGATGATAGCCAAAGCAGAAGTGATTATGACTTTGCCAGGTCTTTCGCTCATATTTTGCACCTACGTTGGGAAGTACATTCTCGTTTATTAATTTGTAGGAGAAGAAAAGTAAAGAAAGGGCGTGAATGCCCGTTTATTCAAGAATGAATTTGCATCCCTGAACTGCGAGCCATATGAGGCCGCAGATGACTGCTACGGTCTCTACCATGGCACCGACAGGTTCGAATGCAACATACCAAAGTACGACCACAATAAGTACGACAGCGACACCGCCGGGAACAAGATGTCCAAGCCTCCAATCGCTTGCGGTCATTGAGATCATCGAGCAGAATGTGAACACGATAAGCGCGTATCCGATAGGTGTGTGATAGTCAGTGTTCTCTGGGAATAAACCGATGCCCATGAGCATTATACCAGCGAAGATCAGAAGGATGCTAGCTATCTGGTGGCCGACAGATTCATTGAGAGCTGTGCCGTAAGCACCGAAGATAAGGATCAAGAGACCCGCAATCATACATCCGTAATTGAAAAAGTACTTCGCATCAGTGTCAGAGACACCAAGATCACTAAGCATATCGACCCCGAATATCCATGTGGTATCGATAAGCGAAGCAAATAGCCAGGCGAGTGTGAACGCGAGTACGGCGATCAGTCCGATACCGCCAAGGACGGAACCGGAGGCTTTACAGCATTTCATAGACCTCGCATTCTTTTTTCGGTCATAAATAGTTGTTCATCAAAACAGCGTTATTGATTATCTGAGGCGTGCTGAGATTCAATTAGGCGGGCTCTTTGTTTGTAGGCCTCGAATTTTTTCTTTTCAGATTTTAGATACAATGTTTTGGTAAACGGAAGTATTTTGAAAATTATCATGGCAACTGAGAACAGTCTGCAAGGCTGCACCTTCTTTTTTTCCCTCTCCATGCCTTTTACCATTTTGTTAGCAACAACATCCGGGGTCTGTAACGGATATGGTTTTGCAAATTCCAATTTGTTTGCAGTACTGAAGAATTTTGTATCTGTTGCAACCGGAAATAATGTGATGATGTGTATATTGTCGGGTTTTTCAAGGCCGATAGCTTCTTGGAATCCATTGATGGCAAATTTTGAAGACGAATATAATGTGAATCCAGGCATCCCCATATATCCCATGGCCGATCCTGTGACGGCAAACATCCCTTTCCTTCCGTTAAGATGCTGGACAAATTTCTGATATGAATATATCGGCGAGAATACGTTGGTGGCAAACATGTGTTCAACGCGATCCCAATCGACGTAGTTCATTTCTTCGTAATATGAGAAGCCAGCATTGGCATAGAAGATGTCCACACCGTCCATCGTGTCGTCTGCCCAGTTGAAGATCATGTCGATATTTTCAGGGTTTGATATATCGCATTTGAACGGTATGACCCTATTGTCGTATTTTTCAACGAACTGTACGATGTTATCAACGTTCAGATCGACAGCAAAAATTATATTGCCTTTTTTTTCGAGTAGGAGTTTCATCACTTCGAGACCTATACCGCTATTAGCACCGGTAATGACAATTTTTTTATTGGTGATCTCGGGCATTGACAGTAAAGGTCAGAATGCTTCTATAAATGTTGGTATGATCGGTTTTGAAAATCAGAATTTGATCTTTGGATTGACGTATCTTTCCTTATTGATAGTATTTCTTCCAAATTCTATCGCTTTTGTCGGGCATCTGTTAATGCATGCAAGACATTTGTAGCATTCTTTTTTCATCCAAATGGGTTTGTTGTCGACAATCTTTATGGCATCCTCTGGGCAAATTTCTGAGCATTTCCCACAACCGTTGCATTTAGAGGTTATATGAAATTTCTTTGTTTTACGTCCGTAAGTGTATAAAGGTCTGCTGAAAAATGAAACAATTGTAGGAAATCTTCCTTTGTGATCATCGTAATCTTTCTTTTCGTTGTTGTCAAGCTGATTTGCGATTACAACAATCCTGTATTCTGCAGCTTCTATCAGATATTCCTGTTTTTCTTTATCAGGTACCTTCAACAATGGAATATAGTTCTCTGGCATCGGGACAGAGAAGATATTGTCCAAATTGAACCCTCTCTTTGCAATCAATTTAGAGGCTTGTTTGCCTGTATTTCCGGTAAATGTGCCGAAGGTGAGAATTAGGAATATGGAAGGTTTTTTTCCGTTAAAAGACATGTTCTTGATGAATTTTTCTACAGGCAGCGGCAGTCCGTAAAAATATACGGGGCATATGATACCGACCATTTCACCATCTGCTATATCAAAATCGGTCTTACCGTTATTGATAGAATCGCTGATTGAGATTATTTGGTCTCCGCGCATCTTACCTAGGCTTTCTGCAACCTGTAGGCAATTGCCTGTGCCTGAGAAACAGAATATCACGGGACTATAGAGCGATTATTAATATAAGTTAAATGCGGTAGCGGTTCCCCTAGAACATTATAAATTCACGTTATGCATGATGATGATAATCATGGAGTATAACTTATGAAGTTCATATATTTTGTTGGTACCGCAGGAAGTGGGAAGAGTACATTGGTTCAGGCCTACAAAGATTGGTTGGATTATCACGGTGTAGACTCCATCATAGTAAATCTCGATCCTGGTGCGGACTCCATTCCGTACGTCGCTGATGTCGACATCAGAGAGTGGATAGCTTTGGATGAGGTCATGGATGAGTACTCTCTGGGGCCTAACGGAGCCCAGGTAGTTGCTGCAGATCTTATGGCAATGAATATCGAAAAATTGACCGGAGCCGTTGAAGGTATCAAGACAAAATATGTTCTTGTCGACACTCCTGGACAGTTGGAGCTGTTTGCTTTCAGGGAGTCTTCGAATATTATTGTGGATGCATTCGGTAAGGACAAATCCATGATAATCTATCTTTCGGATCCGATGCTTTGCAAAAGTTCCAATGGATTCATTTCAAGTTTGGTATTGTCATCATTGGTGCAGTTCAGACTTGAATTGCCGATATTCAATGTTCTGACAAAGACAGATCTTCTTCAGAAAGAGGAAATGGACAAACTCATTACATGGTTTAGCGATCCGTACAGTCTTTACGGGGATCTTCTGGATAACGATGTCAATCCTCAAACGGTCGTGGGAATGGAACTTTTCAAAGCATTGGAGAACATCGGTGTGTTCGGAGAGATGCGTGCCGTATCATCTAAAGAAGGCACCGGAATGGAGGAGCTCTATGCTGCTATGCAGTTGCAGTTCTTCGGCGGAGAAGATTCTGAGCCAGAATAATTATTTGGTGGCATTGCAAACTTCTTTTCAAAACTCTTTGACAAAATAAGGATGATATGCTGACAGTAAATATCTGTCAGGTAATAAGTTGAAAGAAGATGTTTATCCGAACATCAAAGCCGGTACCTGCTTGATCTTGTTTCTTCCAGCCTCAAGTACCTTTGTCTTGGCTCTTACGAAGTCGTCCATGGTTACCGTGTCGCGTCCGTCTCTGATCGCAAGCATCCCTGATTCCGTACAGATGGACTTGATCTCAGCGCCGGATGCACCTTCTGTCAGATCGGACAGTTTTCTCGGATCAATATCAGGTTCAGTGTTCATGTGTTTGATGTGGATCTTGAATATCTCGGTGCGCGACTCCACATCGGGAAGGCCGATATCGATGATACGGTCAAACCTTCCCGGTCTGAGCAATGCGTCATCCAAAATATCCGGCCTGTTTGTGGCGCCGATAATCTTGATATTGCTCATTGGGGTG
>JBAZDV010000078.1:0-5488 GCA_041654195.1 Candidatus Methanomethylophilaceae archaeon
TTATCGTATGAATCGCAAAATACAGACTTACAAAAGCAACAATTATGGCGAGTGCAGACAGTATTATTTCAATCATCTTTCCTTTTTCACCGTCTTTATACTAATTTACCTGCATTCACTGCAGGCTTATAATTAAATTGAAAGGCAGTTCATATGAATATCTTGTTTCATTGTCCTTTTTGGGCAGATTTATTCTATATTCTTTGTTTATGATATTGTTGTTAAAGTTTGGAGGTGAGAATGCTTTTGCTTATAACATTAAGAAAAAGTGGCAATGAGAAATATCACTACATGCTATAGCATCTAATATGGAAATGAAGACTATGCAACCTTTTACATTTTGATGTTGACTACTACAAATCAACATACGTGCTTTTAGATTATGATTCAACAGCCATATCTGGAATCAGTACAGCATCTGTTTCTCTGGATGGTCTGTGGATACGTCAGGGGGAGGCATCAATATGAATGCTGGATGGTCATATACGATAGGTGATGTTTCTGTAAATGACAACTCAAATTATGGAAATAATATATTACATATCAGACACTATGTAAATGAATTGAAAGGCGTAGGCGCAAACACATACTATGTAAAACCAGAATATGTTGTCTCATCAACAAAATCAGTCGGCAACGGAGAGTTCAGAGTTCGAGATACCTACCACGTCCAATATTGTCATCTTGACAATGGATTTTGGCCACGGAGCCCAGGTATGGGCGTGATTACGAATTTTTCTTACTAACTGTAGATATAGTGTGATAATTTTTATTTTTAATGTAAATCAAGTAAATTCTTTTTTTCCTTCTAAAAACGTCGTTACTGGGTGATATTATATAGATTACTAACTGTACAATTCACATGGAGTTTTATCAGAGGATTACCACATCTTTTCTCGCTCTAATTGCAGGGATACTAGCATTCTTTGGCTCATGCTATTTTCTTCTAATTGCCAAATTTAACCTGTCGGACATATTTTATAGGATAATTAGTGCCTCGTTCACAATGCTGTTTTTCATCGGCATCGTTCTGATAATCGCATCAATCATCACAATATTGTATTCTACATTCAAAGAATACGGAGAATGAGATGTTTGTGGTGGTAATATGGAAAGTAAGTGGTCCCCACTCCCTGATTTGAACAGGGGATCTGCTGATTTCAGCGGCTGCACCGGTAATACCGGAAACATTTCTACAGTCAGCCGCTCTAGCCAGGCTAAGCTAAGTGAGGACAAGACATGATTAGGGATACCATATATAAGCATTATCACATAAAAAAGAGCTTTATGACATGAAAATTTACACAAATAGTAAATGTTTTCACTGTATCTTTTGAGTGTAAGAAGAATATACCTGGCACATTTTTTATTCACAGAATTTTCAATAGCATTATGAAAATTAATGAAATCCCATTTCAAGATTGAAACAGATCGAAAGTTCAACCTATATAACCGAGGTCTTCTTTCTTTTGGGTCACTTCATATTCTTTGACCTTGGCTGTGAGTTCATCGATCTGATGTGATTTCAATTCAAGATCACTTTTATCCAAATCAAGCCCCAGTATTGCTTCTAAGACTGTAAGCAAAGCAATCGCGCTCTTATGATCGATAAAGTATCCAGACGTCTCACCCATGAGACATGCGGCGTTGATATTATTGGCATCGCCCATTCCCAAAAGTAGACCGCTGGCACCTAAGATGCCAGCACCCGGTTCTCCTGGTGAGAAGAGTACTCCTTTTTTTTCAAGAAAGGTCTTCATGCTACTTTTTGTTACTGCACCAAAGGTGCGGGGATTCTCAGCCATTAGACCGGTTCCGTAACCGCCCAATGTATAAATTGTAGAAATATCCATCTTAAGGAATACTTCATCCATTAGATCTTTGCAAAGAATGTATTGTCCGTTTGGTGTGGTACCTTGGTATTCTCCAAGAAGGAAGATGATATCAATACCTTCCTTACCTACATTCTGTGCATAATACAAATCATTACACGCCATATGGATGACGCATTCGTCATCCAACATAACTTGTGGTGGAAAATGTTCAGAATAGACAGAGGCAAATTTTTCAGCCTTTAATGAGGCTGCAAGAAAATCAGCTGTGATCTTACCGACATTACCGACTCCCGGGAGTCCTTCGATGAGTATAGGATTTTTAAGGACGGGTTTTGAGCTAAATTTAATCGTGGTATTTGCCATTCTCTCCATACTCCTCAATGATGCTCTTCCTTCTGTACTCACCATATCTGTCTTCCGGTGAAAATTTAGGAGGTTGAGACACTATAGTGGATGCGCCGCAATTACATTTAACTTTGGTAGAATAAAGGCCACAAACAGGACATTTCCTCAATGAGGATCTCATATTGTTGCCCTCACCTGCTCTCACGTTTGAGTGTAGCTTCTCCGCCTGCTTTCACAAGTGAGTCGATGGCTTTTGTAGATACTCTTTTCATGATATCTTCAGCTGTTTTATATTCGTCAGCAGTGATAACAATCCTGTATTTTGGTGAACCGATGCAGGTGATATCTACAACTTCGCCCTCTTCAACAGCATCAAGACCGCTTATGAGTGCGGTCTTGATCAAATCAACACCGTTGTAACTGCCAGATTTCATTTCTAGAATACCGTCAATCTGAACGAACGGCGGTGTAACATTTTCAGCAGCAACACCGATAAAAGTCTCTACCCAATCGCCCTTGTATTCTTCGCGTAGTTCGTCGGGTGAAGCAGCGACATTTTCAAACGCATTGTACAATGTTTCGTACGATTCGAGCATTTCATTGCCGAATTGTTCATAAGCAACATCGATCGAGATGGACAATCTTTCGGCAACGATTTCGATAAGCTTATCAGCTTTCTTTTCGTTTTTCCACTGTTGGATCTTCTCTCTCTTTTGATGTTCATTAACCGATTTTAAAGAAAGGTCTATGTGACCTTTTGATGAATCAACGCCCAGAACCTTACAGACAATCTTTTGTCCTTCTCTGATAAAGTCTCTGATGTATTTTACCCAGCCAGTTGCAACATCCCTTACGTGGACGAAACCCTCTTTGTTATCGTACTCATCAAGTGTAACGAAAGCACCAAAGCCTTTGACGCTTGTAACGGTACAGACCACGAGTTCCCCATTTTCGGGAAAGCTTCTGGCACGTGACATCAGCCGACTACCTCAAGCACTTCGCCCTTTATCTCGCCAACGCCACCCTGGGGTTTGACGAGGGTCGCACCGCACACATGGCAGGTGACTAGGGTTGCTGCTTTTCTGAAGGTTATCTGTTCATTGCCGCAGTCGGCACATTTGATCTTAATGAAATCGTTGACCATTTTAATCACTCCGTGAGTTCGAACTTCTTTGCCCTTATGCATGCGGAGAGATGTGCCTTTTTACACTTGGTGCATCTGTATCTGATGTTGACCCTTTTTGTTGGCTTCTCTCTTCCTTCTGGCTTAGGCCTGGGGAATCCTCCGTAACCAGCGGTTACTCTTCTGAATCTCCTCTGACCCCATTTGAGCTCACTGGCCTTTCTTTTCTTGACCCTTTCGACATCGTGTGCCGTGTGGGTCTTACAGTAAGGACAGTATGTTTGAATAGTTCTGGGCATCTTCATTATAATTCACCTTATTTAAGTGGATGGGAATTGCTTAATATCGAAGTCATATAAAAAACATCACTTCAGACCCCATCCTATATTATTACAATGGAGAGTGATTCATTCGCCAAGCCTTTCGACATTGCCATCCGAGGTTGAGATTAACACGGTCGTAGCTGTATTTAAAAATAGGCCGCATTCTATCACCCCTGGAATGATATCGAGTCTGGATTCCAAGAAGAAGGGATTGCTTATGGATTCAAATTTACAGTCATAGATATAATTGCTGCCATCAGTGATAAAAGGCTCTCCTCCCTTCATCCTCAGAGTTGCTCTACAGCCTTGTTTTTCTAAGGCGAACCTTGTCTTACTGTGACCAAACCTAAGTACTTCCACAGGAAGAGGTGTTTTTTTCCCGAGCATTTCTACTTTTTTTGACTCATCTGCAATGATTACTTCCTTGAATGAAGCAGCAGCGACGATCTTCTCTCTGAGTAGCGCACCGCCGAGGCCTTTTATCAATTGCATTTTCTGGTCTACTTCATCAGCTCCGTCGATGGTCAGGTCCAGATGGGAGATCTCATCAAGACTTACAATTTTTATTCCGCATTCTCTGGCGAGAACCTCGCTTTGAATGGATGTTGCAACACAGGTAAGTTTGAACCCTTTGTTCACAAGTTCTCCAATCCTTTTGATGGCATAATATGCTGTTGAACCAGTACCTAGACCTACGTTCATGCCGTCTTCTATATAGTTGTCGACGGCGTATTCTGCAACGATCTTTTTTAGATTGAGCTCACTCATCTGAAGTCGCTCCTGATCATCCTGATTATCGAATCGATAATAAACTTATTTATCTCATTTCCGAACTCAGCAGACGAATTCGTTGTGTCGCCAGCCATTCCATTGGGGAAACATTGGCTACCATCTTTCAGAACAAGATATCCATGTTCTTTGTATTTACCGATCGGGCGTAGATCATTTACAAGATCAGGCTTGATATTCATCATGCGGGACGTTTCCAACATACCAGCGTGGCCGTCGTTCTTTAACGACCCACATTTTTCATATTCCTCTGCGATAAAGAAATCAGAGAAAAACATGACCTGAACATTCTTTTCAGCTACTATTTCTCTGCATCCTTCCGTGATGGCGCACATGTGTGATGTGCCGGCATGACCACTGATGATCATGATCTTTTTTGCACCGTTAGCAATAAATGAAGAAAGAACATCTTTGATAAATGCTCTAAGTGTATCGAAGGTCAGCGAGATCGTTCCGGCCATGTTCTTCGTTGAAGAATGCTGACCATACGGCATTGTCGGTGCCACAAGAATGTTGTTCATTTTTTTCGCAACTTCCATTGCGATGTATTCCGGTTGATATGTATCTGTACCCAAAGGCAGATGAATACCATGTGCTTCTGTAGCACCGAGCGGAATTATAATTACTGGGTCCAAAGATATTGCTTCGCGGAATTCTTTTGTGGTCATCTCGTCGATACGCATGATAGTTGCGTATTACATTGGTAAGAGATTAAATTACTCATCACCATCTATGTCAACATGAGGTTGGCGGCGCTATACTCGGGTGGGAAAGATTCTGCCTTCGCATTGTATCTGGTAAAGCAGATGGGCCACGACATACCGTATTTGGTGAACATAGTGCCTACCGATAAGGCATCTTGGATATTTCATACACCTAATTTGAACATCGTTCCTTTGATGGCCGAGGCAATGAAAATTCCACTTGTATGCATATCCAGCGACGGTACAGAAGAAGGCGATCTCTCTTCGTTGAAGGATGTACTGAGGAATCTTGATATTGATGGTGTGGTAACTGGAGCGGTCTGGTCCGATTATCAGTGGGATCGTATGAATCTTGTCTGCGGTGATCTT
>JBAZDV010000079.1:0-5452 GCA_041654195.1 Candidatus Methanomethylophilaceae archaeon
CATGATACGCTATAGCGTTTAAACCGTTTTTCTTGCAATACCGATCTCGGAGCGGTATTCGGCACCACATTTGGGACATTCTGTTTCTGAAGTGTCCATTTGAGAGCCACAGATACATTTGAACGAATTGTCCTTGTTCGGAAGTACTGTGCCGCAAGTGCAAATGTTGTCAATGACCAATTTTCCGCACGACGGACATCTTATGATCGTTGCAGCCCTGTCTCTCATGTCGCTATAAGGGCCTTTGCAGTACGGACATTCCTTTGTGAGCTTTGCGCAGGATACATGAAAAAACCGACCGCAAGAGCATTCTAAAATTGGCTCATCATTGACGCGTCCGAAGCATATTTCGCACTGTTTATCAGTTTCTGTGTTGTCCAAAAAATAGGTAGATTTTTTGCCGATTATCCTATCGTCACGGGTGTTGGAGATATTGTGGTCATAATGTTTGATCGTCCGAATAGCATAAAAGAAAAGGACCATTGTAAGGATGCTAATAAGTGCCAGTATGTATGCTATTTTGATATTCATTGCGCTGTGTATCGTGAAGGTGCTAATTAAAATTACTGAAAATACTAATTTAACGTTGCTTAAAACGTTTAAAAAATATTTCGGTATATCGGATGCATTTTTTAAAAAATGACTAATTTCAACGTAGCATTATCTATTAAGATAATACTCTACGATATTCGTTTTTGTGGTACCTGGCTATGTATTTTTTAGGTAACACTAAAAATCGTTGGAAGTCAAATTACTTCACGAATATTTATTTCTATACGTTACTATTGTCATTGTTTAAAAACCTTATGTAGAAATGGTTAAAATATATCATCATATCTCCCTTTCCTAGTTCCAAACACTATATAGATAATGGAGGCAAAGATTTGACAAAATCAGCATTGGTTATCGGTGGAGGAATTGCAGGTATTCAGGCTTCGTTGGATCTTGCAGACAGAGACATTCACGTCTACCTGGTGGAGAGAGATCCCACCATCGGTGGAAAAATGTCCCGTCTGGACAAGACTTTCCCGACGAACGACTGTTCCGCTTGTATCCTCTCGCCAAAAATGGCAGACTGTGCGGGTCACCCCAACATTACCGTCATGACCTATTCAGAGGTTATGAAGGTTGATGGGAAAGCAGGTGATTTTAAGGTTACAGTCAAGACAAAACCCAGGTACGTTAATCCTAAGGAGTGTACCGGTTGCGGCGACTGTATCGCAAAATGTCCTACAAAGAACATTACCGACGAGTTCGAGTTTGGGCTCACAACAAGGAAGGCAATTTATATACCCCACGCACAGGCTGTGCCCAGGGTCGCTCTTATTGACCCCAATTTCTGTCGTAAGATCACCAAAGATAAGTGCGGTATCTGCGAGACGACCTGTAAAAAGGGAGCTATCAACTATAATGATAAGGGATCTGAGGAAGTCCTTCAGGTCGGTTCGATCATTGCAGCAGCTGGATTCCAGGTCTGGGATGCAAAATATGCTACTGAGTACGGTTATGGCAGATACGCAAATGTCGTGACCGCGATGGAGTTCGAAAGGATGATGTGTGCATCTGGTCCCGATCACGGACACATAAAGTGTCCTTCAAACGGTGAGGCACCTAAGAAGATAGCCTTCATCCAGTGTTGCGGATCAAGGTCCGAGAAGAAGAACTGGAAGAAATACTGTTCATCCGTGTGCTGTATGTACGCGACCAAACAGGCAATCATCACCAAAGAACACTCAAACGTCCAAGAAGATATATTCTTCATGGATATCAGATCGTACGGTAAAGAGTTCGAGGCTTACGTTCAGAGAGCCGAGAATGAATACAAGATAAATCTGCACAGGTCCTCACGTGTTTCGAACCTTGAAGAAGACCTCGTCACAAAGCAGATCATCGTCAACCACGTCGATGCAGGCGGCGATCCAAAGTCAGACGTCTTTGACCTTGTGGTCCTATCAATAGGATTGATCCCCCCAGTGGGTGGAGAAGAACTTTCAAATACTCTCGGAATCAAACTTAATGAGTATGGATTCTGTCAGACAACGGTGTTCAAGCCACTGGAGACATCCAGAGAGGGAATTTTCGTCTCGGGTGCATTTGCAGCACCTAAGGATATCCCGACAACTGTCGCGGAGTCCAGCGGAGCATCTGCAAAAGCAGGCAAATACATCGTAAATGCCAACTTTGAGCCTTGTGCCCCTAAGGTGTACCCAGTCGAAAAAGAAGTCATTGGCAAAGAGCCCAGGGTTGGAGTATGGGTCTGTGAGTGCGGTATCAACATCGGTGCAACAGTCGATGTTCCCACAGTTGCGGAGTATGCAAAGACGCTCCCCGGAGTCGTATACGCTACAAAGACCATGTACGCATGTGCACAGGACACACTTCAGGCCATCGCAATAGCGATCAAAGAACAGAACCTCAACCGTGTCGTAGTGGCATCATGTACACCCAGGACACACGAGCCCCTGTTCAGGGCGGCATGTAAAGAGGGCGGACTTAACCAGTACCTCTTCAATATGGCAAATATCCGTGACCAGTGCTCATGGATCCATATGCATGAGCCGGAGAAGGCAACTGCAAAGGCAAAGGACCTTATCAGGATGGCTGTCGCAAAGTCAGTTCTCCTTGAGCCTCTTGAAGGAACAAAGATCCCTGTGACCAATGCAGCAGCCGTCATCGGCGGAGGCATTACTGGAATGACCACAGCCTTGGATATTGCTGCGCAGGGATTCCCTGTTCACCTCGTAGAGAGGGCAGCACAGCTCGGTGGAAACGCGCTCAACTTCAGACATAATGAGGATGGAGTCGACACCGGAGCATTTGTCAAAGATACGATCGCCAAGATCCAGTCGAATAAACTGATCACCGTTCACCTGAATTCTGAAGTGAAAGACATCCCCGGATTCGTTGGAAACTTCAAACTTCAGCTTAAAGACGGCAGTGAATTCCCCGTAGGTGCGGTAATCCTTGCAATCGGAGCGTCCCCTTACAAGCCTACCGAGTTCAACTACGGCAAAGACAAGAAGGTCATGACGAACGTGGAAGTAGAGCAAGCTATCGCAGCCGGAGAATTCAAAGCGAAGAACGTTGCATTCATCCAGTGTATCGGTTCCAGGAACGAATCCGTGAAGTACTGTTCACGTGTCTGCTGTGCATCTGCACTTAGGAACGCCATCAAGATCAAAATGGCGGACCCAACTGCAAATGTTATGGTATTCCACAAGGATATCAGGACATATGGATTCCGTGAGGAGCTTTACAGGAAGGCATCCGAGGTCGGAGTCAGATTCCTCAGATACAATGAGGGCGATGCATTGCCTAGATACGACGGCAGCAAAGTGAAAGCAAACGATTCGGTCCTTGGCGCAGAAGTCGAGATCCCGGTCGATTGTGTCGTTCTCAGCAACGGTATCACACCTGACCGCGAAGAGAAGGAAGAGATCGCAAAGATGCTCAAGGTCCCGATCAGCAAGGATGGATTCTATTTCGAGGCTCACCAGAAGCTCAGGCCAGTTGATTTCGCAACAGAAGGTGTTTTTGTTGCAGGTCTTGCACATTGGCCAAAATTCATGGATGAGTGTATCGCACAGGCATCTGGAGCTGCGTCAAGGGCATTGACCATCATATCCAAGCCATTCATCACATCCGAAGGAATCGTCGCTTCAGTCAACGAGAACTATTGTGACGGTTGCGGAGTTTGCGAAGGATGCTGCGAGTACAAGGCCATTACCATTGTGGAGGTAGAACCTGGAAAGAAGAAGAGCAGTGTCAATCCAGGTCTATGTAAGGGATGCGGTTGCTGTGTAGCAGCATGCCCATCTGGAGCAATGGAGCAGAAAGGATTCAAGAACGTTCAGATACAGGCCGAGATCGATGCTTGTCTGGATTATCCCGTTGGAGGACAGTGATTACAATGGCAGATTTCGAACCTAGAATTGTAGCGTTCTGTTGCAACTGGTGTTCATACGCGGGTGCCGATGGCGCCGGTGTAGCAAGACTCCAGATGCCGACAAACTTCCGTATTATAAGGGTAATGTGCACCGCAAGGATAGATCCTGAGCACGTTCTGAGAGCATTCTCCAAAGGAGCTGACGGAGTGGTCATCCTTGGTTGCCACCCTGGTGACTGCCATTACATTGGCGGTAACTATAGGGCAAGAAGGAGGATCGCACTTTTGAGAATGGTCCTCGAGCAGTATGGATTTGACCCGAAGAGATTGAAACTCGAGTGGGTTTCGGCATCAGAGGGAGAGAAATTCCAGAAGACGATCGTCGAGTTCGTTGATACGATCAAAGCACTCGGACCAACCCCCCTTCAAAAGGAGGAGTGAATATGGGATTCTTTAGTGATATGAAAGCAAAGAGAGCAGAGAAGAAATCGACCAAAGCATGCAGTTGCGGATGTGGGGAACACAAAGAGACCTCGGCAGCCAAAAAAGCAGCCCCTGCAGCTAAAGTGGCACCAGCAGCAGCCGGTGATTTCATCGCAAATAAGCCAATAGAGGGATACGTCCCTAATCTTGGCGCACCCAAAGGCGGAAAGATCAAGATCGCGCTATACTGGGCGGCCGGATGCGGCGGATGCGATGTATCAATTCTCGATGCAGACGAGAAGGTCCTGAACATCGGTGATATGGCCGACATCGTTATGTGGCCAATCGCAGCAGATGGAAAAGAGCACGATATCGCAGCGATGAAAGACGGTGAGATCACTGTATCGCTCATCAACGGTGCAATCAGGAACACAGAGAACGAGTCAATGGTAAAACTGCTCAGGCAGAAGTCGGTGCTCGTGGTCTCTTACGGAGCATGTGCCTGTTTCGGCGGAATTCCAGCTCTGGCGAATCTGGTCAACGATCATAAGGAGATCCTTGACTATGTCTATACAAAGACACCTTCGACAGCAGCATTCCAGGAGCAATGCGGTCATAAGAACAAGCCGATAATTCCACAGACGTCGTACAAGGCACCAGAAGGAACGCTTACTCTGCCAACATTGTATGATACAGTGAAATCGCTTGATCAGGTCATTGACGTGGATTATTCCATCCCGGGATGTCCGCCTACGCAGGAGTCCATCACCCAGTTGCTTAATGCATTGGTCGGATTCGTGTACAATGGCGTTGCATTGCCTCCCAAGGGAACTATGATCGGAGTTACCGACAAGACCCTTTGTGAAGAATGCCCCAGGCATAAAGAGAATAGAAGAATAACCAGGATCAATGAGCCATACGAGGTCGACATCGATCCTGAACTTTGCCTGATGGATCAGGGAATACTGTGTCTCGGACCGGCAACGGTCGGTGGATGCGGTGCGAAGTGCACTAGAGTAGGTCAGCCCTGCCGCGGATGTTACGGACCAACGAAGATCGTCTCGGAACAGGGGTCATCCATGTTCACAGCGGTTTCGTCGCTGTTCCCAGTGCTCGACGACGATCCCAACTGTGGTGAAGATG
>JBAZDV010000080.1:0-5429 GCA_041654195.1 Candidatus Methanomethylophilaceae archaeon
GAAGTTTTGCAGCTGTAAGGGCCCCGGCCAGGGCTGAGTTGGGATCGCCGAGAACGATGACAACATCTGGTTTTTCTTTGAGCAGGATGTGTTCGATGCCCATGAGCATTTTGCCGGTCTGCTCACCGTGGGAGGCTGAACCGATGTGGAGGTTATAGGTGGGTTCCGGAAGCGCAAGGTCATTGAAGATGAGCGTGTCAAGTTCATAGGAGTAATGCTGGCCGGTGTGGATAAGGGTGAATGGGATGGTCTGTTTGATGCAGGTATGGATGAGTGGAGAGAGTTTGATGATTTCAGGGCGGGTACCGAGGATGAAGGCAATATTAGGATTCATTTTTGATAAATTTTCCGAACTCCTCAATGTAAAGGCGGTAATCAAAGTTTTCTTCTGCTGTTTTTCGTGCGTTCTTTTTCATCTGATCTTTTTGTTCCGGCGTCAGTGCCAGTGCTCTGCGGAGTGCTCTGACAATTGATTCCGGATCTTCATGTTCTACTTCAATACAGTCATATCCATCTTTTAAGTACATCCCTAAATCAGATGTCATGTTGAGAATGACTGGGGTTGAGGACATCAGACTTTCAACAACTTTTGTAGGAAATCCGGCTTTTGCATAACGGGCAGTGGATGAGCGGATAAGGATGGTGAAGTCTGTCGCCATTAAATGATTAAGAACCTCTGAACGAGGCACCCTTCCGATAGCATGTATGCAGGATAGAGATTCTAACGTATCTTCAGACATGTGACATATTTTTGATAATTGAGATATGTCAACACCGAGTAATGTGAAATTGAGTGCATTTTGTTCCGCTCGGGTTAGTGTACGAATTGCAGTAATAATCTCAATTAAATAATCTTTATTGCCATTACCAGGAGATCCTGCATATGAAAGGCTAAATATACTTCGGCACTTATCACCAACTTCCATATCAAATTTATTCTTGTCCATTATTACTGGTATTCTTAATGAGGGAATAGTCTTATTAATGAAATAATCATGTATATATATGGATATGGATACTACTGATATTGATTTGTCAATAATGTGTCTTATTTGAATGCTGGCAAGTATAAAGGGCAAAAAGTGCCCCAAATCGAAATGGTCATGTCCGAATATTTGATCTCGTGAAAACCACTCCACGCAATCGTGAAATAATACAATATTATTCTTTTTTGCATATTTTTTGATATGGATAAATGGAATTAATGGTATTCGAGTCACAATGATTAAATCTGGGATAGGGTGTGTCTTCAGCAAATAATTATGTACAAAATTATTATAGTCATGTACCAATCCAATGACTTTGGAAAAAAATGATGCAGTGTTCATTGGGAACAATGAGTAACTTACATTTTCGTAGACTCCAAAGTTAAATTGATCCAATATTTTTCGATTAATGCCAATGATTTCAACCTCATATCCAAGATTCTGCAATATTTTTGCATAGGCATGTTGTCGTATCGAACCCGCATCTCCATCAGGGTACTGATAAAAGGATATAATTAATGCACGCATATTAATACAATTCCTTAATACTCAATAGTTTTCTTATACCACTCCACAAATATCCCCAACCCCTCCTCAATACTTGTCTTCGGCTTAAACCCGAAATCCCGCATAAGATCATCCACATCCGCATAGGTCTGATAGACATCGCCCGGCTGCATCGGCAAAAACTCCTTCTTCGCTTCCTTGCCGATGCATCGCTCCAGAACCTCGATGAAATACATCAGCTTCTCCGGCTTGTTGTTGCCGATATTGTAAACCTTATATCGGTTTCCTGATGCCTCCGGTGCGGGGGGCTTATCCAGCAGATTCATGATCCCTTCAACGATATCATCCACGTAGGTAAAGTCCCGGTACATATCCCCGTTATTGAAGATCTTGATCGGCTCTCCCGCAATAATTTTCTTCGTAAAACTGAAGTATGCCATATCCGGACGTCCATACGGTCCATACACGGTAAAGAAACGAAGGCCTGTTGCCGGGATCCCATACAGATGGCTGTATGTATAGGCCATCAATTCATTGCTCTTCTTTGTTGCAGCATACAGACTGATTGGTCTGCTTACATCATCCGAGGTTGAAAACGGCGTCTTCTCCTGATTGCCGTACACAGAAGAGCTGGACGCATACACTAGATGCTCGACTGGATGATGTCTGCATGCCTCCAGAATATTGAAAAAGCCGACGATATTGCTTTCGATATACACCTGAGGATTATCGATCGAATATCTGACACCCGCCTGTGCTGCCAGATTGACAACGATATTAGGTTTATATTGGGTGAATACATCATCTACTTGTGCTTTATTAGCCAGATCGCCCTTTACAAAAATAAAATCATGATACGCTTTTAGGATATCGAGACGGGCATATTTTAGGTTGACATCATAATAGGAATTGATATTATCATAACCGATTACCCGGACCCCCTGATCCAGGAGTTTTTTAGATAAATGGAATCCTATAAAACCGGCTGCACCAGTTACAAGTATCGTTTTTGAGGGTAAATTCTTATTCATACTCATTATAGATATGTTGACCATAGTATCAAATAACTATGGATTCTTACCAACACAGGTGATTTTCTATCAAACAGATGTCATAACCTCTATACACCCAAACTTCCAACATAATAACTACCCATGACCCATATTCTTCAGATGCAAAAAGGAGCAGAATAAATGAAACCCGTTCGAAAAGCAGTCATCCCGGCCGCGGGATGGGGTACACGCTTCTTCCCGATCACAAAAGCGATGCCAAAAGAGATGGTTCCGGTCGTTGACAAACCGGTCATCCAGTATGTCGTTGAAGAAGCAGTCGCTTCCGGGTGTGATGACATCCTTATCATCACTGGGAAAAACAAGCGCGCCATCGAGGATCACTTTGACAACGCATCCGAGCTGAACGCGCATCTGAAAAACAGTGGGGATCTGGAGTTGCTAGCCGAAAGTGAAAAACTTGCGGATCTTGCTGACATCCACTTCATCAGACAAAAAGAGCAAAAAGGCCTTGGAGATGCCATCCTCTGTGCCAAGCAGCATGTCGGAGACGAGCCGTTCACTGTTCTTCTGGGCGATACGATCTGCATACCGGATGCCGGGGAAAAGCCATGCACCGCGCAGCTGATCGATGTGTATGACAAATATCATCTTCCGGTCATCGGGGTCGAAACGGTTCCCGAACATAAGATCAAGGATTACGGGATCATCGACGGCGTGCTTCTCGAAGAACGACTCTATCAGATCAAAGACATCATAGAAAAACCAACACCCGAGGAGGCCCCGTCGAATGTCGGAGCAATGGGCAGATACCTGCTGACACCGGAGATTTTTGCTATTCTTGAAGACACTACGCCGGGAAGAAAAGGTGAGATCCAGCTAACAGATGCGCTGAGACGGTATGATGCCTCACTTGGCCTTGTAGCTAAAAATACTAGGTATGATATCGGAGATATTCCCGGGTGGATGGTTTCAAATCTTCAGCTTCTCCTGAAACATCCGCTCTACGGAGATTTGATCCGAACTGCACTAAAAAATGAACTGAATTAGTCATTGCGTGCTCTCAACGGTGACTCTTGATCAAATCAAACCATTTTTTCTGATTTTTATATCTGCCCAAATCTCTCATTCAACGGAGCCAAATTATCCGATAAAAATCCCAGACTCTATTTACCTTAAAGTCAGAATAATATAGATATGAAAATTACTGTCGCAGGAGTAGGATATGTCGGTCTTTCCCTCGCTGTGCTTCTTGCACAGAATCATAGTGTCACCGCGGTGACCACTACACAGAAGAAAGCCGACCTTATCAACGCGAAGAAATCTCCGATCACCGACCACGAGATCGAAGACTACCTCTCACACAAACCGCTGGATCTTACTGTCACCACCGACAAGGAAGCGGCATATCGTGATGCCGAGTTCATCGTGATCGCCACCCCGACCAATTATGAGACAGCCACCCACCACTTTGACACCTTGGCTGTCGAAGATGTCATCGAGATTGCTACACGCGTGAACCCGAATGCTATCCTTATCATCAAATCAACTGTTCCCGTAGGCTACACCGAAGCGGTCAGAGAAAAATACGGGCTGAATACGATCATCTTCTCACCGGAGTTCCTTCGCGAAGGAAAAGCCCTGTATGATAATCTGTATCCAAGCCGCATCATTGTCGGCGCACCAACGGATAATCCTGCACTCCGTACAGCAGCAGAGCGGTTTGCAGAGCTGCTTAAAGAGGGTTCGATTGACAAGGACGCTCCCGTCCTTATCACTGACCCAACAGAGGCAGAGGCAATCAAACTCTTCGCAAATACCTATCTTGCTCTGCGCGTGAGCTTCTTTAACGAACTCGATACGTATGCTGAAGCAAAAGGCATGAACACCAAGCAGATCATCAACGGTGTATGTCTCGACCCGCGTATCGGCGGACATTACAACAACCCTTCATTCGGCTACGGAGGCTACTGTCTCCCAAAAGACACAAAACAGTTACTGGCAAATTTCACGGGCGTTCCGAACAAGGTCGTTCGTGCTATTGTTGAGTCAAATGAGACCCGGATGGATGTTATCGCAGACCGCGTTCTGGAAAAAGCAGGCGGTCTCCCATGCACCGTCGGCGTGTACCGACTTACTATGAAGTCAGGATCGGATAACTTCCGTGCGTCCAGCATCCAGGGGGTCATGCAGCGGTTACAGGATCTTGGAGCTGATATTATTGTTTATGAGCCGACATTGACAGACGATATGTTTGAGTCCTGGCGTGTGGTTCACTCTCTCGACCAGTTCAAAAAGGATGCTGCGGTGATCGTGGCAAACAGATTCGATCCAGAACTTGAGAGTGCGATGGAGAAAGTGTATACAAGGGATCTGTATTTTAGGGATTGAGATCCCAAATATATTTTCTGCTAATATGAACGGGAATCATAATTTAGAGAAGCGGAGAGACGTCTCAACACCTCCCTCAATAAAAAGAAATATACTCATTCTTCTCTGACGTTTTTTAATCTAAACCCTGTTTTGAATCGTTTTCATATGATAGATAAATAGTATAATAAAATGCAACCGGTGTATTTTTCACTCGCACTCTTTACAGCGTTGTTACCTTCATAAATCCTGCATGAAAAGAGTATTGATCGCCACATAGGGTCTCGCCTCTTTGATCTCGTCCTACATATTCGTGGATATCTCAGTTTATCTTGAGTCAATGGGATGTCCCCTTGTTCCTAGTTTCAATGTGACACTATATAGCCCTTGCATTGTGCTCCCTGATACCTCCCCTATCTCGATAGATCACTTCACCTTTTTCTGACAGATTCACCGGATTATCATGAACATTTGCCGTGGTGGTTTCACTGCGTCGAATAAAATCATGCGTTGTATCTATGATGGCATGATGTATATAGCCATTGTGCATTTTGCC
>JBAZDV010000081.1:0-5392 GCA_041654195.1 Candidatus Methanomethylophilaceae archaeon
CGGGAACAAATGATTCCGTTTTAAAACTCACTTCCACTCCCTGAAGCTTCTCTTTAAGCGAGGCGCGATCTTCGACCTTCACTGCTACAAGCTTGCGTTTTGGCAATGCCTTTGTCAAGCGCCTCATTATCTCTGCAGGCTTATTCTTACCTGTATACTCTATGCTCGAATAATATTTATACCTGTTTAATGTCAGGGGATTGAAGTTGTCTATGGTAGCACCGCCAACAAACAAATCCCCTATAGCGCCTTTTACATCATCATAGAGCTCAACATCATCAGTTGTCAACTCACGATTCGAGTATCGAATGTCGGGGTTATCCTTACTCCATGTACCAATATTATCTACAACAGACTTAAGCTGGGAAGAGTGAAAAACAACATATGAATCAGTGGACTCCATCTTATATTCACCGTTTACTTTTTTAACATTCAACCCCTCAAATTCGTTGTCATATACAATACCGTCATACCCCCTCTTAATTAAAAGCTCCCTGAGAAAACGCATGGGTTCGGTATTATATTCCTTCCGCCAGTTATTAGCTTCGTTCTGGTCATAGGCATCTTGTTTTGTTTTGACCTGATTATATTCACCTGTCGTAATTATCTTTTGTTCAAGCAGTTGTTGAGCAACATTAATTGCTTCCCACTCACCCTCATCCACTAAGCGCACAGGGTTTTGAAGCGAGACATAGAGCTTCATCATATATTTGTCTAAATGATCCGGTTGCTCATTAACCCTTTGTGCTGCCTGAGAATGAGTACCGACATGAAAACCTATATCACCGTACTTAAACTGGGTAAACTCGGTGCTCGTGCCATGATACTGGACTTTCGGGGCTCCGTTTGCATGACGGACAACCGAGTTACCAAACCAGGCTTTAAACTCCGGAGACTCTGTTCTTTTTTTAGTTGTTACAGTCGATATTATCCGGTCTGATAACACCGGCATCGAATCTTTTATTTTAGAAACTGATTTTTGTATCCCTTTTTGTTTCTGTACTCCTGTCTGTTTCTTACCTGCATTTTTACGCACCTGTACAACAACATTCTCAAACTGTGGGCGCAGTTTAGTAAGCGTGTCTTTATCCACACCTATATTCTGCGGAATATAGTCAAACAGTTTTTTGAAAAACTCACGTATTGCAATGATCATCTTTTTAAATAAAGAGGGCTGCTTGTTATTAACAGCTTCCCAAAATGTTACATCAGTAAACAGATTACCCATCTGGTCAGCGAGCATTTCCTCTGTCAACATATCCACATTATTTGACAGAGATGCTTTTCTTGTTTCTGAACCGCCGTATTTATCTATATAGTTTTGTTTTTGTTCTTCTGTGACATAAGTCTTATAAAAACCATTTAGTGCATCAAATACCTCTTTATTACTCCGCTTAACATCATGCAGAAACTCATGGCCGCTTATCCATAACAGCCTGGAATTAGCCGCTGTTTTATTATCCATATCCTGATCATTGATGAAGAGAACACCCGGTACATCCGGATCCGAAAACCCGTTTACTGAATCGTTGGCTCTGTAAAACTCTGCCCGAAGCCCAAAACCCGAAAGCACCTTTTTTATAGCTTGTTGTGCTTCTGTCTTTGGCGCAGTTTCAATTTGTATATTGGTATCTTTTGCAGTACGGCTTGATACATATACCGAAATATCTTGCGGTGTAGCTTTATTGTTTTTGATACGACCTATTACTTCCTGAGAAACCGACATAGTTTCGTTTATATCCGGAACTTTGGTTTTCTGTTCTACTCCTGTTTGTTCCTGTACAGCAGCAGGCGGTACAACAGGCGGTTGTACCGCCTGTGCTTCCGGTTGAACAGTAGTTATTTTTTTCACTGTATCTTGTATCACTGTTTTTACAGCTTCATTCTGCTGTGCTTTACCCTCTCTGATTGTACGATTTATTAAAGCCTCCTGCTCCGCAGACAGACCACCGAATTTTAGTTTTCTGTTTATATCCTGATTTGTTACTTTCTCTTTACGGCCCTGCAATTCCTCCCATTGCCCCATGTCAGAAGCCATAAGAGACTGCTCTTCTAATGCCTGTTGCTCCAACTCTACCAGCTGTTTCATTACAGACTGTGCCGCCGCGCTTCTCTCAGCCAGGACAGATACTTCTTGTTTAGATAACTGCCGAGGAACAGGAGAAGAAACAGGCTCGTTTTGTTCCGCTTCCTGTGGTGCCAATTCAGATATCCTTGTATCAACCTCGGAAGAAAACCTCTCCAATCTGGATTTTATTTTCTCTGTTAATTGTGATTGTTTCTTAGCCAGATCTACCTTATCTTTTGCAATATCATTTACTAATGCATTTCTGGTAATAGGATTGTCTAAAGTCATACCGACAAGCGTCTGTTCTTTATCTTTAATATCAGATTTAAGCTTATCGATGTTCTCCTGTGTTGTAAGAATATCGAGTTTCTCTGTTTCATTATAGATGTCCTGCGACACATCTTGTTGTCCGGCCATCTCATACAGAGCATCGATTTTCTTCTGCTGTACAACAACAGGACTTAACTCGGTTTCATTATTCTCAAGCGCAGACTCAAGCTCATCCGCCGCTTCTTGTTGTTGTACATCAACTGTATTGATGCTTTGTTTTCTTTGTACAAGCTCTTCCTGTAAATGCCGTTTTAATGTATTTTCCGATATTGATAAAACACGCTTCTGTAATAATGGGCTATTTAACATGTCTTTTATATCGCCCAGGCGCAGATCTTTGATAGTAAAACTAACATCCCTGTCACCAACAGTAACGGTAACTTCTCCTTTATCTGTTATATTACTGATATTTGGCCCTGCCTTTTCGTCATTAAAACTACCTATTACCGTATTAGCCACACTTGAAAACGCAGCAGGACCACCATATACCATACCACCAAAGAGCCCTGCGGCTGCTTCATACATTGTCTCTTTGGGGTCCATATTAAAACCTTCACCGAACATGGCATCAATAATACTTGAATATGTGCTTTGTGTAATTTCTTCGATGCCCTCTGAGATAGCCCCTGAAATATATTTTGTCAGGAAAGAACCGCTTCTCCCAAAGTCCTGAACACCACCCTGCTCGAGTACCATATTACCATAAGCAGTAATTAATGCTTTTACTACCGCTGTATCAGTATCATGTCCTTTTTGTATTGCTTCGAGGTATGTACCACCAAATTCACGTAACCCAATGGGGAGCATTGATGCATCTACCACTAAAGCTTTAGCGGCCTGCATAGCCATAGTTTTTAAAACCACTTTACGTGCGGCGGTTGTGGTTGCAGACTTAAGTGCCTTGAGGCTTGCTGTCATACCAAGAGATTTCCCTTTAGTAGCAGCCGCTATCGCTAAAGATACTAACATGGATGGCGCATTTTCAACAAACCCATGCAAAAACCAATCAGCGGACCCTGTTTTAGGAGCATACATTTGAGAAGTTTCCGCTGCCCGCTCCATTTGTTTTAACCCTTCTTGAATCAAGGTATCGGATGTCTGCTTTACACTGTCTGCTGTCCATGTCTGTAATGGTACAGCGTCTAATGTATTTGCCTTAGTAGCAGGACGAGTATATACATTATTTAACTCAAGCAACGGTGCTATCTGATTACCATACGCGGCACCAAGAGCGGCAAATGACGCTTTTGTATTCTCAAGAAATGTCTGTAAGCCAGAAGCCGCCGCAGACCCATGTGTTTTATCCGGACTATAATAATATAAACTGTCATCTGCAAGTCGTGTTTTTAAATAATCAAAATCAGGATGCTGTATCATTTCAGGTATAGTAAGCTTATCCTTATAGGCATCATAAAATCTGTCTATTGTTTCAGCTATTTTATAATCTTTACTCTCACGGTATGAAGATCCCACAGATTCACCATATGACAGATCTTTTTTTAATGTCGCAGATCCGGCTTCGTATTTCTTACGTATACCCATGGCATCGGCCAGGGCTTTTTTATTATTATCATCTGCTGCTATCTTATCTGATACAATCTGATATGATGTTCTGTTATCAGCAGAAATAAATGGAGGAGTAACAGCTTTATTTTCGGGTATAGTAATATCTGTCTTTGGTGTCTGTATATCTGCAAATAATTTACCGGCGGCAAACTGCCCCTTATTGGTAGCTGCTTTAATACCGGGCATAACCCCCGCAGTCATGGCTGCCCTTTTGTCTGCCTCGGCTTTTTGCTGTGCACTGAATGTATCTATTGAAAAGTCGGTTACCTTAGGTAAAATCCTCTCAGTAGCTTTTGCGATCGAAGCATCACTTGTTGTATCTGCCTGTGATCCAACAAAAAGACCACCGGGAGTTCCGGTGGTTTTTGCGCCTTCGAACAGTTTATTTGCATCTAATTGAGAAGTTTTCTCAGTTGCTTGTAGATAATCAGGATCTTCCATTGTCATCCGTTGTCTCGCTAATGACAAAAGAGACGAAGGCTTAGCTTCGTCTCTTTTCTTCTGCAACTGTTCAAGCTGTTTTATAAACTCTAAAGTGCTTTGATATGCGCCCATTTATTTGTTCACCCTTCTATATTTTATCTGCCTGTTATCCCTGTATCTACCTGCGGCTTATTTGATATCCCGAGCCACTGAGCATACCCCGGAACCTGCTGTACCAACGCATCAAATTCCGGTGTCGTTATTCTGCCTCCGTTTGCTAAACCAACAAGCCATGCCATTACCTGATTTGTGTCCGGCCCCGGAAGCTGTTCTCCGGTTGATGAATTGTATTTAGGTGTCAATCTATCCCATAATTCTTTTTCATATGTACTATAATTACCGGATTCGGTTCCCGTAACTCCTGCCTCGATCTTCTGCTTTGTACTATAAAGATTAAGAGCATCGATAGCCGCCGCAGTTTCATTAGCTATCTCGGTCCAATCAGAATTACTCGTAGCTATCTTAGCGGCGGCTATTGCAGAATCAAGTTTAGCTTTAGCTTCCTTAGGATAATTCTCCCAATCCTCTTTCAACATATTTGATTCTATTTCTTTTATATCTAACTGAAATTCACGAATCTTTTTATTGTAAGAAGCCTCATCTGTCTTGTCTGCTAAAGTAAGTGCCTGTGCCCTTAAATCATTGGCTTTCTCTGTCAGATAGTTGTCTGCATCTACTTTCGCCGTAGTTGCCTGCGATTTAGTTATAGAAAGCTGTGCTTCGGCAAGTTGTTTACTCATATCCTGTAAAGCATCATAGTTTTTGGCATCATATGATGTCATATTAGCTTGTGCTTCTTTTATAACAACATCTAACTTACGCATAGCAACCTGGTATTCATCATCTGACTTAGCTTCATTAAGTGCCTGCTGTGCTGTAGCAATCTTAAGACGCAGTTCCTCAGGATAGTTAGCCGCATCAACAAGAGCTGTCGGTACCTGCGCA
>JBAZDV010000082.1:0-5048 GCA_041654195.1 Candidatus Methanomethylophilaceae archaeon
CGCCCGGTATCGCATGATGATGGGTAAGCTCTAAATGGGCTTGGTTTTCCTTGGAAATTTTGAAAAGAAAAAGGAGAGAATAAATGCAAAAGACAAAGATTGAATGGTGCACAATGACATGGAACCCTGTCACAGGCTGTTGGCATGGATGTAATTATTGTTATGCCAAAAAGATTGCGGAACGGTTTGGTGATACACCATGTGAAAGCGGGAATTGCTGCTATTGCGCTGATTGCAGGGAACATTTGCTTGGTTTTCGATGTCAGTCATATCGCCCTGCTGAAAAAATCCATACATTGGAAAATAAAAGATATTGGTATGTTCCCCGGAGGAGGGTGCGGCAATTCCCCTATGGCTTTGAGCCTACATTTCATACATATCGTCTTGACGAACCAATAATGCATAAGAAACCGGAACGGATTTTTGTCGTTTCGATGGGCGATCTTTTTGGGGATTGGGTGCCTGAGGGATGGATCACAAAGGTGTTCGACGCATGTATACAGGCACCGCAACACAAGTACATGTTTCTCACCAAAAACCCAAAGCGGTATGAACAACTTGCAGGTAAAGGCTTGCTTCCGCCTTGTGGCAACTTTTGGTATGGGCAGACGGCAACACAAGGCAGAGTAAGCGCATCATACTTAGATAAAGACATATACCATCAGTTCCTTTCAGCCGAACCTCTATGCGATGAAGTGGAGTCATTGGGGTTTGACATGGTGATCCTTGGTGCGGAGACAGGCAACAGGAAAGGCAAATACATACCCACAATCAGGAACATAATGCAGTCGGCAGACAACAGCATGGGCTGCGTTTTCATGAAGGATTCTCTTGTTCCCATCATCGGTGAAAAGGATATGAGACGGGAAATCCCAGATGAACTCAAACTTCAATGGGAGGAGAAATAATATGGAATTCGATAAGACAAAAATTTTGACGGCGGTGACGGCTGACCAAGCGAAGGTTGGGCAGAATGGTTGGTTTTCAGATGCGATTACCGATTTAAAAAACTTAGTACAATGTCGTGAACCGCAAAAACTGATAGATATCGATGGCGAAGATGTTTTTTGTGCATTTGAGGATAAGGACGGTAATCCTTGGGCACTCTTCTATCCGGCACCAGAGCCGACATATGCGGAACGTCAGGCGGAATGGATTGAGAAAAACAATATAAAAATCGGTTGTAAAGTGAGATTCATAAAGAATATCAAAAAGAACGAGGATGGGGCATCTTGTAATAGACATGATAATATGATTGGAAAAATTGGGACAATTTGTGTTATAAATGAATCACATATAATCGTAGCGTTTCTTGGCATGCAGCAAACGCTTTGTCCTTATACAGCAATTGAACCTATAACGAACATTGGTGAGTATCGCCCATTTGCCAACGCTGAGGAATATAAGCCATTTAGAGACAAAGTGGTGAGGAACAAACATCTTGGGGCTTTTGAAAAAGTCGGATATTATGACGATAAGGGAATTATGACCTGCGAAGCGTCTTACAGGACATATGGCGAGGCATTCAAAGAGTTTGAATTCGAGGACGGGATACCGTTCGGGGTGACAAAATGATGGAAATAAAATTTTCTAGCGACTACCCAAAATTGCATGGGCAGACATCGGCAGAATTGCTTGCGGTGAAGCCGATCCATATCGGCAACGGCACACTCAAGGAATTGATTGAGTATGACACAAAGAAAGCTGATGGAACTTATTACGAACTGGAAACAGGCGATTACATCCAGCTTGTATTTCTCGGGAATCTGGGCATTCCTTTCTGCACCATACGATCAAAACGGCATAAGCATACTGAGGATAGGGAAGCTTACTACAAGCAATTCATCGGGCAGACATTCAATATAAAGGTGGTGGAAAAATGAAAGGGCGACCAATAATTATGAGTGGTGGAGAAGTTCGGGCGATACTCGAAGGAAGAAAGTCTCAGATGCGGAGACCAATCAAGCCACAACCGGGCGTGGATAAGGATTTTTTTGGTTGGCGCAAGGATTTTGCATGTTTTGGAGTGAGTCCCATGACCACACTGGATGTAAGATCGACATATATACCCGGGGATCATTTATGGGTGAAAGAAACATTTGTTGGGTGTCCGGATGGGATTAGTTTCCTGTATAAGGCAGACCCGATGTTTGCTGGTTGCAACAAAGGTGATTTTACATGGAATTGGAAATCACCAATGTATATGCCACGCCGGGCTTCCCGTATCCTCCTTAAAATTACCAACATTCGTGTTGAAAGATTGCAAGATATCACGGAAAAGGACGCTAAAGCAGAAGGTATTGGATTGAAAGATACCATAAACGTTACCGCAACTAATCCGCCAATGCCTTTTAAACATGCCTATGCAATGTATTGGGATAATAAACATTACGCAAAAGGCTGGAATTATAAAATACATACCAAAGGGAATCGGTGGGATGATAACCCGTGGGTTTTCGTGATCGAATTCAAAGTAGTTAATAAATAATTTTATAAGGAGAAAAAAATGGAGAGAGATGAAATTTTAAAAATCATGAAAAAGTCAAACAATGTAAAAAAGTTTGATGTGATTACGGATGATGTGGGTACATGGTATCGCTTTGTAGTTCCTTGTCTTGCGTTCACTTCACCAGAAATTATATCCGGTGGGCAAGAAATTGAATTGGGTTTATACCGAAATTGGGTAAAAGTAATTACATACTTGGGGAAAGCCAAGGAAATTACGACTTTAACTCGTTTTGATTTTGACGGGATAACCATTAAAGGTGACAAATTGATCATGGAAAACACATCCACGAAATTAACAATAAAGATAAAGGAGGAGGAAGAGAAAAAATGAAAAAGATAAAACTCACACAGCACCGCAATCTGATGTTTCTATACATACTCCTTGTCGCCGCCATGATCTCCTTAGCATTCTTCATGCTTTTCATGATCGACGGGAGGACGTGGGAGCGAGTGGTATGGATGGCGCTGGCCGCAAGTGTGGTCATCGGCACGGTAATTGAGCTTATGGCAGTAAGGATCGTCTATCCTTCTTGTCCTTACGCTAGGACATTGGATGACGATGAGCTAAGGAGCATCCGGGGTGACGGATACAAGGAGGGATGGAATGATTTATAGAGTTACGTTCAATAACACCGATTGGTGCGAATGTCTCATTGAGGCACATAGCAAAATCGAGGCGGAGGAGAAGGCACGCGATGCATGTCTCCATCGTTTTAATTCAGGCTCAGGAGTGCAGTACCATGATGGTGGCAGATATGAATTTAGCGAAATAACAGAAAGCTACAAGACAATGGAAGAGGCGAAGTCAGAGACTGATCTTAGCCTCTACAAAAGCATCTACGAATTAAAGGAGTAGTCAAATGAAATATCAAGGTAAACTATATGGTAAAGTTGGTAGAAAATATATCCCATTAGCATTGACAAGTGATGATGTTGATAAACTCGAAGCCAAATCCACCGCTTATGATAAGTTAGTGGATGATGACTTTGTAACAAAAATCAAAGAGCTAATCGAATCAATGCCAGAAGATACGGAATGGTGGTGTCCGAACTGTGGTGTAACAGAATGCTCTTGTGATGGTAGGTGTACACAATGCGGATGCCTGCTTGATGAGTCCCAGCCAAAAAGCCTTAAAGACTTTTTTAAGTCCCTTTTTGAAAGGTTTATTTTGCCTAATGGAGATAATCATGTCTGAAATTCTTGGTATATCCGATAAAATAGCTATCAAAGAGCATAAATGTGATCTTTGTGGGCGGATAATTCCGGTTGGAACTAAGTATGAGTGCGAGCATTATGTGCAAAATGGGAGAATTTATACATGGAGGACGTGTCAACAATGCCTTGATCTTTTGAACAGATATCCGCTTGAGGATGATATGGGAGACGGAATCGACTACTATGATTTTTATGATCATGTAGCCAAATTATGCAAGAAACTTGGGATTGATGCCACCGACTTGGATGTCAAGGAAATGGTTGATGCTTTGCTTCTGCTACCACGATAAAAAAATGATGGCAAGAGCTCTAAAACCCTTGCCAAATAAAATGAATCGTGTATACTGTAGGGGAACAAATCGTTCTTCATAGTTTCTCCCCTCCTTTTCCCCCTGCCGACACCAGGGGGTTTCTTTTATTCCCCCAAGATGCTCTTTCCTATGGAGACAAGCGGCATTGCCTTTCCTTCGTCAACGTGAGTATATCTGTCGGTCATAGCCTCGTTCGCATGACCCACAACCTGCCTAAGAAGCGCCTCGTCGCCGATTGAGCTACCAGCTCTCGTGATGTACATGTGCCGTAGGCTGTGGATGCCAATGTTCCGTTCAATCCTGATCGAACTCCCCTTCTTTATCTTGTCGGAAATGCGCCGATAGGTTACCCCGGTCGATGCACACAGGGCAAGGTCAAGGCAATGGGTGTAGCGGGAGCGGATGTACTTCTCGGACACCGGGACCAGCTCCTTGCCACCAATCGACCAGAACACCAATGGGTCTTCTCCCTTCTTTATCTTTGCGTAATTTGGGTTCGATTCGCATAGCTCTATCAGCTCATTGGCAAGTGAGGTAGGAATATACGTCTCACGGCTCCGCTTTCCTTTTGGGGACTTGAAGCCACCCATGACGGACCATGAGCGCACAATGGAAATTTTGGAAGCCTTGTCTCCCAGCGTGATCGCAGACCTCCCGAGTGCGATGATTTCCCCGAGCCTCATGCCGGTGCTTGCAGCAAGCTTGACCACCAATAGCGTGTGTCTATCCCCTGTCTTCTTTGCGTTTCTTTCAAGCTCATCGATGAGTAGAGAAAATTCCTTCTGTGTCGGGATACCCCGTTTCTTTCCGGATGCGTCTATGCTATCAAGGAATCTGGTAGGGTCCTCTGATACCAACCCTTGTTTCCATGCCATTTTCAGTGGGGAAGTGAAGGCTTGCATTATCTTGACTATGGTTCCTCTTGCAATCTTTGTGCTATCCACCAGATGGTCGCTCACCGCCTTGACATGTTCCGGGCTCACATCGGACAGGAGAAGGTTCTTTGGCAGATA
>JBAZDV010000082.1:5058-5367 GCA_041654195.1 Candidatus Methanomethylophilaceae archaeon
ACCACGTGCTTTCGGATGTTGATAGCCATGATTGATGCATAGTGAATGGAAATGGAGTTGGGGTTGAGCGCATTCTTGCGCCTAATCCTGTCCCCCTCAAAGTCCCACCATTCGGTGAGATATTGCTCAACAGTCACCCCCTGTTTCTTTGCGGTGTCATGGACTCCCTTCTCCATTGCAAGGAGACAAACCTGATCCGCCTCCTTCTTTTTCTCGACGGGAATCTGTCCTTCCCAGCCGATTGCCTCTGCGAGCTTGTCCACTGACTTTGCCATGAGCTTGCCGTCGGTTGACTTGAACCGCATGTAC
>JBAZDV010000083.1:0-5253 GCA_041654195.1 Candidatus Methanomethylophilaceae archaeon
ATTCCGTAGATGCTGCAATGTATAGTATAAGTAAGCAGTTCTACATAGCCATAAGGCATCTCACATTGATGGGCTCGTCAAGCTGTGAGGAAGTATGCAGAACTGCCAAAATTAGTAGTATAGATTAAGGGGAAGGGAGCCGAAGCCCCCTTATTGGTTGAGCAATGCGTCCATGCGTGCCGTTAGGTCGTCAAGCGTAGCTAAGCGAGGGGCGAATGCAACCTCGTTCGGATACTGACGTGTCGGTTCCGATATGCTGAAGCCTTTGGCCTCCAGCTCAGTGCGCTCTGCGTCACTGAATGTCTTGCCATCGGCAGGACGGCACCCGTAGGTGTTGCCTTTAGTCTTGAAGTAGTTATACTTGCGAGCATCCATGATGTTCTCCTTTAATAAGTTTACTTATTACGGGAAGCTAAGCATAGCGTGCTGAAAACCCAACCTGTCAACGGTTTTAGGCGACGTAGGAGCCTTAAAAGCGGTGGTGGTGGGTGTTGTGTATCTCCTCCACTCACACTACATTTATTTTTTTGAAAGTTTTCACCAACCCTTTTTAGCTATCACCCCAGTCTGCCACAGCGATTGCATACTCGCAACTCAGTTTTATTTTTATACTAGTTTTTAGCAGTTCGACTAACTACTCTACTTTTTGGAGATCGTGCGTGCTAGCTATGTATTTGGTGCCTTAGAATTGATTTTAATGGGGTGGGTAGATTGCAACTACTATGTTGAATACCTGTCAACATGATGGGTGTAACACTTCGTGCGTACACGCGCAGTAGTTAGTATATATAATAGTACTTGTCTAAACTGCAATATGGAGTATATTATAAGTATATGGGAAAGATAAAGAAGCTCAAGAAAGAGTATTGCAGCAGCTGTATAGTTGGTAATGAATGTGGTCTTATCAAGCTAATGACAGCATGGAACTATAGTGACAGTATAGTGGTGAGACAAGATGGTAGCTATAGATGCAAGAAGTATGTGGCTATCAAGACAGTAAATGAAGATGAACAAGAGGTAATAGACTTATGAAGAAACTGATACTAATAGCAAGCATGCTTATACTTATTGCTACTATGGGTACAGGTATGGTAACTGAGCAAGTAGATACTAGGAGCAGGCTTGATATAGCAATAGACAGTATAGTTGATAGCGTACATGTAGATGTAGTAAGAGCAATCATAGAAGTAGAGAGCAAAGGTGATACACTTGCTGTATCGCCTACTGGTGACTATGGTATCATGCAGGTTAATAAGGCTGTGTGGCATGGTAAGTATGACTTTAGTAGGATGAATGAGTTGCAGTATGGGCTTAGTGCAGGGTATGATATATATGTTGCTTGCCTTGATAGCAGTAATGGTAATGAAATGTTAGCCCTAAAGAAGTATAATGGCAGCTGGGCTTATGCTAAGAAAGTAAAGAAGGTTATGGATGAACAAAGAAAAGCTTGAGAAAGCTAGAGAACACATGCTTGATGTAAGAGGTATACTAAATAGGAAGACAGTTGCTGGTGCAGAAGACTATATATTTATGCAGGGAGCATACTGGAAAGAGATGAGGATAAAGATTGAGACTACATTGGTTATTCTGGAGTCCATGTTAGAAGGTGTTGAAGTAAATGCTAAAGGTTAGGATATTCAATAGGCTTGCAAAAGCCCATGAAGATAAGTTTATATACTCTAAAGCAGAGGCTGATGAAGCTGGGATAGCATATAAGCCTTGGGTAGAGTGCAATAAAGGTGAATTTGGGCTATCTGATGATGGGTATGTTACAGAATTGATGGAACATAAGACTTATAGTAGTGATAAGAACTATGGTATATGGCTGTTTACTGGTGGTATTGTTAAAAGATACAAGAATTATGGTAGAAAACCTGATTGTGATGAGCAATTGATAGTTGGGCCATTGCTTACTGGGGAGAGAAAAGCTAAAAAGATAGCAGATGCTCTCAATACAGAAAAAGCAAGGAAGATTATAAGGGCTTTTCTGCTTAATGATAGAAAGATTGATGTTGCTGTAGCTACCATATTGCCAGCAGCACCTATGGTTGAACTGAATAAATGGCGTACAGTCGCTAAAAGTGAGGAATTTAAGAAGATGGTGAAAGAAGAGATACTTGCAGTACTTGAAAGCTGTGGGTATACAAGGCAGAAGACACTATTACTGCTTGATGAAGCTATAGACATTGCTAGAGAGAAGAAAGATGTAGCTAACATGCTTAGAGCAGTAGAAAACCTGTTTGATATACTGGGCTTCAAAGAGAAAGACGTACAGAAACAGTCTCTTGAGTACAGTTCACATGCTATAGAGCACCTTGCTGATAGCATACTTGAAGATAAGAGAACTGTTAAAGCTACTAGGGAGATACCTTTTGACCCTAGTGTTGGTTCTCCAGAATTTGACATGAATAAGGAGTAATAACATGGCACTTGAAACATTAAAAGGCGTAAAAGAGATTGGTGGATATGAAATCAATCACATGGAAAAACGAGTACCCCCCGAAGAATACGAGGCTGTCCGCAAGTTCGTCAATATAAACCATGACGAAAACACGATAACCTTCAAAATACAAGATGGGCCTATTAAAGAAGTTGGCGTTAATGGATGCCAAGTTGATACATTGATATGTGCAGCAAGAGAGATTATATTAGGGCTAAACCTAAAGTTCCCATGTATTGAAAACGTAAGGGCACATGATTATCTTTGTGATGCCATACTTGAGCTTGATTATCGAAGAAGAAACAGAGAAGAGCGTGGCGTCGAAGGGACATCAGCGGAGTAATGATGAGAGATACAGTATTAACACTATCAGCAGTAAGCAGAGTAGATGATGGCTACATGGTATTTGCACAGCAGATATTCAGTGATGTGGTTGCAGTAGAGTTTGGCTATAACAAAGAACTACTTGTGTTGCCTTATGGCTCTGATACATGGCAAGTAGTAGAAGACTACAATGAGATTGTGATTAGTTATGGGGAATTCACATACAAGATACATAAGCGTAATAACCCTATCTGGATGCAAGAATTGAACAGTGCCTTGTGTAAGTGCTGGTGCTCATGAAACAATGCGTCAGATGCAACGTATGGTACCCTAACGTCGAAGATACATGTGATATATGTGGGGATAATCTAGAAGCACAAGAATATTCAAGTGAAGATGCAGATGATGGGTTGTTTATAGACAGAGCAACATACCATGGGCAGAAGAAAGCTCCAGACCCAATGAATGGTGGGATAAGAAAGTAATGTCAGAGAAAGTAGCAGCACTATACAGAGTACTTAGAGACGACATAGCCATATTTGGTAAGGCATGTTTCCCTACGGCTATAACAGCAGCGATACCAGAATTCCATAGAGAGATATACCGTGATCTTGCTGATGAGAACAATAAGCGTATGCTTATAGCCAGCTTTCGTGGGTCGAGTAAATCGACACTGTGCTCGCTAGTATATCCACTATGGCGTGTAGCCTTCAAGAGACCAGACGAAGACTTGTTCATAATTATCGTATCTGAGGCACAAGGGCAGTCTATAAACTTCCTGAACCGTATAAAGTACCATCTGGAAAAGAGTTCATCGTTTAAGATGCTCTTTGGGGACTTAGGCCCTACTACAGCTAAGAGATGGACTCAGAACGATATAATACTTGCTAACGGCAGTCGTATAGTTGCGTTAGGTACTGGACAACGTATCCGTGGTGCTATTGAAGGCGACACACGCCCTAATGTTATCATACTTGATGACATAGAGTCAGAGTTGAATGCTGGCACCCCAGAGGCTAGGGCTAGCAATAGGATGTGGATTACTGATGCAGTGATCCCCTCACTTGCTGATGGCGGTAGAATAATCATGATAGGTACTGTCATACATGAAGACTGCTTCCTGTGCTGGGCTAAGAGTTCTAGTTCATGGAAGGTGTTGTGGTATGGCATACTTGATGATAAGAATGTACCTATATGGCCAGAGAGGTTCCCGCTTAGCAGGGTGCTGAATATCAAAGAAGAGTTCTCTTCTGTCGGCAATGCTAATGGCTTCTACCAAGAGTACATGAATATAGCACAGGCACCTGACTCAGCACCGTTTAAGCCATCGTTCATACACTTGCATAGCTATGACTTTAGCTTTAGAGATGATCAGCATGTGCTTGTTAAGGGCATAGAAGACTGTGAGGTAGTTAAACCAGTTAAAGTGTACATGGGGGTTGACCCAGCAAGTACGCTTACTAAGACCAGTGACTACTTTGTAATAGCAGTGATAGGCATAGACTCAGAAGAGAATGCATACATCATAGACATATTCAGAGATAAGGTGTCACCATCAGCTCAACCAGAGATCATTTTAGATCACTATATCAAGTATAAACCACACAGGACGAAGATAGAGACGGTTGGGTATCAAGAAGCTCTTAGAACAGGCGTACGGGCCCTTATGAAGGAACGTGGAGTATATATCCCAGGTATAGAAGCTGGGGTGAAGCCTAGGACTGCCAAGAGCGAGAGATTGATAAGCTTGGTGCCTAGGATGGCAAGAGGCAAGTTCTTCTTTAGAAACCAAGATATTGCAGCTCAGCAAGAGTTTCTTTCATATCCTACTGGCAGGAATGATGACATAATGGATGCCATATACTTCGCACTTGATGGAGCTACTGGCTGTAAAGACAAGGACTTCATTGGTGGAGAGAAGAAGAAGAAGTGGAGAGCTGTAAACTGGATGTGCCAATAATGGTGCTTGCGTAATCAGCAAAAGTGAGTATTTTATAATATATGGGAAAGATAAGTAATACACTAGAGGTAGCAAGAGACATGTTAAAGAGTTGTTTGAAGCATGAGCCTACAAAGGGTTCTGTGCTTACTGCTTTACAGCAAGTACAGCAAGCATTACTTGAGCTAGAGGCACAAGATAAGCTATATGATTTAGTAAGAAAGGTTGAAAGACTATGACACCAAATGGTGGAATACCAGAATCAGTACAAGAAACAGAACGCCTGTTTAAGGCGTATTCTAACGTTAGGCAGCCTTGGGCAGAAATGGTACAGCAAGACCGCCAGTTTAGATTTGGACAACAGTGGTCTGAGGAAGACCTTAAGAAGCTAGCTGATCGTGGGCAAGCACCAGTTGTTGTAAACAGGATACATCCAGCCGTAGAGGCAGCCAAAGCAATGCTTACTGCCAATAGGCCTAGTTTCAGGGTGTCCCCTCGTGAAGATAGCGATAATGAGACAGCTCAAGCTATCAATGGATTATTGCAGTAT
>JBAZDV010000084.1:0-5233 GCA_041654195.1 Candidatus Methanomethylophilaceae archaeon
TAAAATTATACCGAAAAGAATTGCAACCAGCATATTTCCCCACGACAGGTATGTATAGACAACAAAAAGCACGGTTCCTTCCACTAAACCAATAGCAAACAATTTGAATAACATTGGATCACTGAAGAAGGGTTCCTCAACTGCAGGATATGTATACTTTCTCAAAATGAAGTACATTATAGACAGCGCTACAGCAAATGCCAAAAATGCAGCTATACCCATCGCGTATTGCATAGTTCTCCAACAGTAGACGTAATTAATAATCTTTCCATGCTCAGATTATCTTGTCGTAGTAGTGAACGACCATGCAAGACTCCTCGCATCGACCGCAAGAATTACATTTATCGATATCAACATGCAATCCATCGTTAATAAAAATGGCGTGTCTGGCACATTTCTTTGCACAAATTCCACATGATGTACACATCTGCGACCTTAAAAGTGCTTTGACGGATCTTTCAAACAATAGTTCAGCATCTTTCATACTAGATGCCGTAACTGAGACTTGCCCTCCGCCAAATAATTTCGCTGTTCCCATACGTGTCTTCAATAACGCAATCTCATATTCATCAGAATAGCGTACTTCTCCGATGGTTCTTAAAGCATCTTCCACAACAGAAAAATTCTTATTGCGTGGTACCGAGACGACAGCTTCCATCGAATAACCACCTGCAGCGCATGACGATGCCCCTTTGAGCATTTTCATAGACGGACCTTTGACTTTTGCGGGTTCCATCTTAAGATCTAATCCTTCTGCAAGACGCAACATCTTTGGAGGCAATACCTTCCACCTCCAAAACCCCATATCTACGAATTCTTTTGATAGACCTCTGTTTTCCGCATAATTATGAAGATGATTTTCCCACTTGGAATATATATCTGGATGTATCCTTCCTGTGTTTCTCCATTCGCTGGCAAGACATGATGCACACAAATAGCAACCAATTCTTTCGAAATCCTTTTCGTACAATGGATTGTAATTCAATCCTTTCATCCAAATATAGCCCCATATATCAGCAGCTGTCCAGGCCCTTACCGGATTCAATGTTGTTTGATTGGGGACAAAGGGATTCTTAGAAACAAAACCAATATGTGATCTAGCAAAAGATTCCAACATCCTATTACCTTCGACCGTTATCGTTCCTTTGGGAAAATCATTGGATATCATCTCAGTTATTGGTCCCAATTTGCATACTTTACAACACCATCTGAAATCTTTTGCTGGCGGACCAAATGTATCGACATTGTCCCAAAAAGACTTACCTGCATTGGCTTCATGAAGTGTAAACCCTGATTTCTTAGAGAATTGATGAACATATTCTACAGTTTCTGGGAATTCTAACCCAGTATTAACAAACAACAATTCAAAATCCTTTGTTACTTTTGATACAATCCCAAATGTAGCCAAAGAATCCTTTCCACCAGAAAAAGATACTGTGATTGCCTGTTTCTTTCCCTGTATGAAGGACCGTATATCACTAGCAGCATTGGACTCGATATTATGAAGATGCTCCAGATTCGATCTAACAAATTCCACCCTACCAGAATCAGGTGACAAAGGCATATTGAAAATATTGTCCAGATCTCTAATCTTAACGGCTTTCTCCATCCCCCTTAGTACATCGCTATCACCAAATGCAATACCTGTACCGACCTTCCCTCCTTTTCTGAGTATAAGTGATGAACCTTCTTTGAAATTTCCAATGATTTGCTTTATGTTCTCTCCCGGAATGAACTTACCCTTCAGATGCCCCGACATGGAACCAAATTCAACAATATTTCTGCTGGCACATTCATTAAAAAGCTCTGCACCTGCCTGCCTTAATTCCAAAGTATACTTATCATTAATAATTTCAAATTTCAAAATACCGATAACAGCACCGTATGCAATAATCTCGTCCGTCCTGTCTTCCCCTGGCACCTTATTGAGAAATATTGCCTTTCTGTCCAATGGTTCAGAAGTACCAAAATTCTCCTTGAACAATGACAAGACCAGATCGACACCATCTCCCATACAGGGTCTGATATCACCAGGACTATTGATTTCAAATTCTCTTACCTCAGCTCCACAGTCACATTTTTTACCAAGAATCAAAGTTCCACAAACATCACACCATAGGTACCTCTCCTTTCCGTGCGCGACGTTATTCGAAACCATTAACGGATAATAGAAGAATCTAGTATAATACGATGCTTTTTATCTACGTCTACAAATCAGGGTTGCCATGAGTTACCAAGACAACGAAACGATACGTTTGAATCCGGGTTTTCGTAAACCTTCATTCAGCAGCATCGAAATAAGAGATATTCTAATCTCGATGCTTGTACTATCTGTTGCCTTTACAATCATTTTTGCCAGCAACAATACTTCTTACTTCAGCAAAGATGTGGTAACAAACACACTTTGCTGGCTAGGTATCTCACTGGTAATTGTCGCCTCAAGTTTCATAATGCATGAATTCGGACACAAATTCGTAGCTCAAAGATACGGCGCATGGGCAGAATACAGAATGTTCCCTGGCGGACTCGTAATGTGTATCATTTTTTCCTTGTTGGGATTCCTTTTCGCAGCGCCTGGCGCAGTATATATTAATGGAAGAATAAGCAAAGAAATGAACGGTAAGATCAGCGCGGCCGGCCCTATGGTGAATCTCATACTTGGATCAGTATCCTTCCTGATTTGTTATTCCACAACAGGCATTGTTTCCGGAGTGTTCGGTCTGTTCACATATCTCAATGCTTTCTTGGCACTGTTCAACATGATACCTGTGATGCCATTGGACGGTTCCAAAATAGTAAGATGGAACATCCCAATTTACATTGGAATGGCAGCTGTGGGAGCTCTACTCGTCTACCTGTATTTCACAGTACTGATCTAAAGATCACATATACTCTTTACAGGGATATCTGAGATGAGTTAAGATCGAACCTTCCCATTGCTCTAACTTTCCAGGATTCAGAATATTGTTTGGATCCATAGCTTTCTTGATAGCAATGATCGATGATAACTCAGATGCCCTTTCTTTCTGAAAATTAGGTGCTTTTGAAATGCCTACTCCGTGCTCACCTGTAACTGTTCCGCCCAAGGCGATCGTTACATCAAATATCTCATCGACAGCTTTCGACCCTCTGTCCCAATCATCTTTCGACGTAGGATCGATAAGCATCTTTGTATGAAGATTTCCGTCAGAGGCATGACCGTATGTCGCCACTGTAACCCTATATTTGTCTGCGATCTTTTGATATGCAGTAACTGCATCTGGAATCTTGGACACTGGAACTGCCATGTCATCCGCTAACGAAACCGAGGAATAACCTGGTTTCAATGCTGAAAGCGAGGTCATCACAGATTTCCTTGCAGACGTCCATGCAGCAATCTGCTTCTTGTCATGTGACGGCGTAACTGATATTGCTCCTATTTTTTTTGCTATATCCGCAACTATCTGCAGATCCCTCTCGACCTGTTCAGGTTCTCCGTCGACCTCAATAATGCACAGCGCATTACAATCAGGTAAAGGATTCCCCTGCGACTTATTGACCGCTTCTATTGAAACCGAATCCATAAGTTCACATGAACTTGGTATCAATGGCTTGGCAATTATCGCCGATACGCAACGACCCGCATCTCTCACCGAATCAAAACCTACAAGCGCCGATGCCGAAGCATGTGGCTTTGTGGTCATCTTGAATGTAATCTCTGTAATGATTCCTAATGTCCCCTCGCTTCCGCAAAGAAGACGTGCCAGTTGATACCCTGATGCATCTTTGATCGTCCTAGTACCTGCACGAACGATCTCTCCGTTCGCCTTGACAAACGTGAGACCCAAGACATAATCTCTCGTAGCACCATACTTGACCGCTCTCATTCCAGATGCATTTGTTGCTACCATTCCGCCGACCTGACAGGCCTCCGCAGAACCTGGTGAGCAAGGGAAGAAAAATCCATATTTATCTAATTCATCATTCAGCGCATTGTATACGCATCCTGCCTGAACATCGACCCATAGGTCACCTACACTTACATTGAGTACTTTGTTCATCCTTGCCATATCAACTACGATACCGCCCTTGATGGGGACCGCTGAACCGCATAACCCAGTACCCGCCCCTCTAGGAACCACCGGAATCCTCTCAGCATTAGCGATCTTCAGGATTTCCGAGACCTGTTCTGTAGTTTTGGGCTGGATGATTATTTCGGGAGTATTGTGAAAAATTGATGCATCGAATCCATACGTATACAGGTCTGCAACCTTAGTTGAATAACCGTCCTTTCCTACGATTGCCTCGATCTTGCTGATTGTTTCCTGATCCAAAACTAGCACCGTATCGCATAAATGCAAGTTACAGTTATAAAATATACGATTGACGAAACTTGCTCCCATCTACTTACGATATAGCAGATGATCATGGTAAACCCTATAAATATCTCTTTAGATGACAGGGCATGAAATCTAAAATTGTTCTTCTAGGACCCCCGGGATCTGGAAAGGGAACACAGGCTGAGCTTCTCGGAGATAAACTCGGCTTTGTAAAATTGTCCACTGGAGATATGCTCCGTGAAGCAGTAAGAAATAAAACCGATCTGGGAAAAAAGGCCAAAGAATACATGGATGCCGGTGCACTTGTGCCCAATGACCTTATCATCAGTTTAATGAAATCTAAGATCGAAGGTCTTTCCGGAGCCTTCCTTTTAGATGGATTCCCGAGAACCATTGAACAGGCAGATGCATTATCCAAGGAAATTAACATTGATATTGCCATTAACCTTGACGTTGAAGATAAAGAACTGATAGAAAGACTTACAAAAAGACGCTCTTGCCCCGATTGCAACTCTGTTTACCACTTACTTTACAAACCTCCAAAGGTCGATGGTGTCTGCGACAAATGCGGTGGAAAGCTGTACCAAAGAGACGATGATACTGAAAAAACCGTAAGTAATAGACTCAAGGTATATCGCGAGAATACTTTCCCACTTATAGAATACTACAAAAAGAAAGGAAAACTAATCACCATTATGGGTGTCGGCAATATAGACGAAATATTCTCTAAGGTAAAAAAAGCATTAGAATGAAATATGATGTGGGATTGTCTCCCACATCAAAATTTGATTTTTACAAAAAATTAGTTAATGGCTCGTATGCTACTCGCTTCAAACACATATTTATGAACTATCTTATCTTCCCTGATCTCTTCACTTGATTTTACCACGTAAGGAATATCCGTCATAAGTAAA
>JBAZDV010000085.1:0-5209 GCA_041654195.1 Candidatus Methanomethylophilaceae archaeon
GGGCCACGTCGGTTCTGCTACTCCACTCGTACCGGATTGAACGCATCTGTAATAATGTCCGTTCGTAACGGTAGGTTTCACTAAATTATTAAGAGAGTACGCTTTTTTAGCCGTCCAAGTTGCTGGTGTGAACACTGTGGCAAGCAAGGCTTTATATTTCTCTCTTAAATCGGCATATTCCGTAGTGTATATCACATCCATTTAAATGCTCTCCCTGTAAATGACGGACATTTCTATAATTGCGTATTTCCCCGTTAAGTCCGGGAAATCTGCTATATTCGGTACAGACAGGTCAAAATACAGGCATGTTCTTTCCAGCGTTGGATATTTGCTGTTTATAGCCTTCTTTATCCCCGCGATAAAATCCATTATGCCCTTGTTTGTGGCATCTCCAATAAGCGCCTTCTCCCTGTCTCTTATGAGAATTGCGGGGATAACATGGATAATAAAACTGTTTTCCTGGACATTACCCTCTATAATGCTGTTCATCCTATCTGCGGGCGTCTCAAGAATAATGCAAGGATAGCTATCCCCGTATATCTGTTCTCTATCTCCGGCAAATACTTGCTTGACATACGAAAGTCCAGTATCTTTTTCCAGGATATCCTTCAATTTTCGTATAATGGTTTCGCTATCCATCAGCCGTGTCCTCTATTGGCTATCGTTACAGCTGTTTCCACTGCCTGCCCGAGAATTTTGAATATATGCTCTTTTGTTTCTTCCAATGCTGGTCCCATATACGGCCGTGCTGGTATTTTCACACTGCGTTTCAGGACGAACAAGGGTATTGACATTTGACCCTTTTCTTTTGCCTGCCAGATAATGCCGCCAGCAACGTACGTGTTATTCCATTGTCTTGCAGGTTTTCTTAACACCCCTGCCGGAGTCAATGCTGCCGCCAACGGGATAGTCAAAAATTTTGCAGTCTTCGGTCTTATAGTTCCGCCTGTTTCATGAATCGCCGCATATACTACTTTATCCCCTACCCTGCCTACGACATTTCCGTACTCGTCCTTGACCGTATACCCCATACCGCCGACAAGCCGGCCTGTGCGCCGCTTTAACACTTGTCCTGACAACTTATTCCGCTGGACATAGTTCATTAGATAAACAGACGCTTCCGTCATTTTCTGAAATTTTCCCCTTTCAAATCACTGCGGAACTTCTTCATTGTCTGGCTGACCTTTTCCACACCTTCAACCTTTACCTCTACCATCTCACCGTTCTCCTAAGTTTTTTGAAGTATTTTTCGCTTTCACCGTGCAGAAAATCCTTCTTCAAATCCACTATCTGCTCCCCTGTTTTACTTTGCGATCTATGGTATTCATATCTCAAAACCACTTCATCTATAATCGCACGTTTAAGCCCTTCAGGCGGCTTATGACTTTCTTCCTCTCCTTCTTCCTCTTCAGCATCGTAGCCTGCCGTATAGGTTATTTCCACATTTAATGTGCCATCCGGGAATCCTATCTTGGAATACACGCCGCCCAGCCTATCGTGTATCTTGAAATAACCGCTGACCTGCTCAATGTTATCGAATTTTACGCTTTCGATACTCCAGATTTTAATGCCTCTCAGGAGAACAACAGTTGCGTCTGAATTTCCGTCGAAAATCTCCGTATATTCCCCGTATTGCAAATAGCTGTTGGTAAACTCTTCTGCAGTGTCAGTAATCGCATCAATCAATTGCTGAATAACTGCAGCATCCACGTCGACAACCATATCAGGTTTCAAACTCTCTTTTACATCGTCAACGGTTACTATCATACGACTCCCTTCGATTTTACGGGCGCCCTCATCATCTTATCGGCAGCCGGTCCGGAGACTTCTTTCACGTCAAGTATATTTACAAATCCCTGCAATTTCAGCGCCTGGTCTTTCCGCATCTCAAACACTTCACCTCTGACTTTCTTCCCTATTTTGTCCAGATAAACCGATTTGAGCGCTTGAACTTTCACTTTTTCCCCCTGGTCAGGATTCTGTTCTGTAATCCTGTTTTTATTCGCCTCGTAACATGCCCGTATAACCTTGTCATATTCCTTTGCCACCTGTTGAATATCGTGGTTTTCCTCGGCAAATTTCCGTCCTTCTTTTTTCAGCCTCTTATGTAACTTCTGATCTTTTCTCAACCAGCCAATACATTCTTTGATACTCTCAACTGTTCTTTCGCAGAACAATACATTCTTGCCCTGCTCCAACATCTCTCCATGAAACCCTGCTGTTTTTGTGGTAATAACGGGTATCCCGCAGGCCAGCGTCTCCATAATCGTATTGCTGCATCCTTCCCCTTCAGTAGGATGGACAATACAAGACACTTTGCTGTAAAAATCCGCACGCATCCGCTCATGGGGTATCTGTTTTTCTCCGTAAAGCGCGGTTTTCAAATGTATATTCATTTCCTTGCATGCTTTTTCAAGCAAATCGAAACCCTTGTACTTTCTATATGCCGGATTATTTATGTTGCCTACAAAGCCGACCGTGAACTTACCTTTCTTTTTAGGCATTACGGCCCACTCTTGCAGGTCGAGTCCGTTCGGGATAAAAACTACGTTGTTGTTATATTTCTTTGCCTCGTTGTACAAGTATCTATTGGTAGCTATCACAGCAAAACATTCCTTCATATACCTGCCGATTTCATTCATGTTGTATCGTCCCTGTTCAAAAAGTGAATTTGAGCCTATCCTGGTAACAACCTTTTTCCTATTGTCAATGTTTTTCATCATAAACGGTTGCTGGGTGAGTATTACGTCATACCTATCGCAATCTGTTCTCTTGTGCGACGGTTCTGTTTCCACATCGTGATCCAGATATTTAAAGAGTCCCTTGGCTATTTCAGTCCAGCTCCATGTCGTGTCAAACTGTTTATGCAGTATTTTCATAGTCCCAGTATTCTCCTGCTGTCCAGATGTAATATCGCTTTCTTTCTCTCCGTTATCTCTTTTAATCCCAGGGGATACATGGATACAACCACGTCGGCTGAAACATCGTTTTCCTTATGCTCATATTGCGGCAAAGCCTTCTTGTTATGTTCTGCAAGATTCTTATAAGCCCAGTTTTGCCGGCCAATAAGCCAGCCAACATTGGTTTTAACCATTTTTCTTTCCCACCACGATTATTGTCGGATGTGGCGATTCCGGCATTCTATCTATTTCCTCAGCTACCTCTATCTCAAATCCGGCCACCTCAAAATGCAACGTTAATTGCGGCAGAGTGAACAAATTCAGGTGGTCTGAACATTGAGCCAGCACCCAATCGTTCTTTGTAACACTTCCCTCAGGCGTGGTAACGATACACCTACCGCCTGTTTTCAATACCCTACGCCATTCCTTAAGAACCGTTTGCAAGGACCTGTCCAAATGCTCTATGCATGCCATTGAAACAATATAGCCAATACTGTTATCGGCTATAGGCAACTGCCACGCATTTGCCACTATCACACATCCTTTCTTCTTCGGGTCCATGTCAACTCCGAAGGAATTTTTTATCACGGTATTCCCGCATCCTATATTCAGCCCATCCTTCCCTTCGCAATACTTCAAAACCTTTTCAAATTCCATTCTGTATGACATTGTTTTCCCAGAGGGCAGGGGCAGTCGCAACCGCCCCCGCCCTTTCTCCACGTGCAGGAAGCAGCCTTACTTACGAATTTGTCAGTTGCAGGCAGACAAACGCGCTTCCGAGAGCCGCTTTGAAATCATGGCGTATCTCAAACCTGATAAAGCGAAGGTTTCTCTGGAACGCGCTTATAACATCCTTCAGCGTCACGCCGTCTTCCTCATACACCACCATGGCAGCCTCGTAAGAGGGCAGTATTGCCAGTTCTTTCCTGCGGCCATGGTACAGGTTCTGCAGGTTCCCGAATACCGCAACGATGTCACCCGGGTCCGGGGAGGCAGGAAACGCATCCGATGTTTCTATTGAATGTCCCCAGATAGTCTGCGGCGCATTGTCCATCGGAGTGCGTACGAGATACCTATCATTCTTGTCCTTGAGCCGTTCTATCGCACCAACGAGCGTGCGGTTGCAATAGAACTTTGCACCCGTGGCAGCCGCTCCGCTGATAGCGTACTTCATGTTGTTAAGGTCATCTGCGGTAATATCATCCAGCGTTGACCCGCTTGCCGGTTTGGTTACTATCTCATCCGGCAGCGTGGTATTTACCAGCCCGTTGATAGTGCCACCATTGCCGAAGAAGCCGGATACATCTTCTCTTTTGGCAACACTGGCGGGCATAAGCCGGTTCAGATACCCGACAAGGTCGGGACCGCTGTCATCCAGGATATCGTTGGTCAGCGCGACGATACCGGCCGCAGTGCGTGCCACGAGCTCAACCTGTCCGAAAGACGGTTTTGTGCTGGATTTCAGCCCCGCTTCTCCCGGATAGGACATCTCTATACCTGTCAGCCCGATAGGCATTTTCTTGGAAGTAGTGTTCATCGGCACAGCAAAGGCGTCGCGCCTCATTACCCCATAGTTTTCAGCCAGGCTGAAAATCTGATTCGAAAACTCCACAGGGACAGTATATGCACCTTCACTCCCCGTAGCAGTGTTCAACCAATCAGCCTTTTGAAGTATTTCCAGGCTTTTCGGGTCCCGGTTAATCTGGGCCCTGAGGATATGCTTTACCCTTTCGCAAGTTTCGTTCCAGTCTACCTGTTTCGTTCCTTCAGGTTTATCAGGCGGGAGTTTTATCAGCTTGTTATCTACCTCGGTCAGTTTACCGAAAATCGGTTTAAGTTTTTCATCCATTCTTTCGTTGATTTGTGCCATCAATTCTTCTATTGTCATGGTTTTTCTCCTTGTGTTATGTTCTCATACTTACGCCTGATACCTCCGCCAAAGGCTGGTATCTCCGGCCAGATAAAGAACTTTATACTTTCCCCAGAACTCTGTTAATTTTCTTCTCAAATACCGCATCCATCACGTCTATTATTTTCTTTGCATCGGCATCAGATATTTCGTCAGGCTTGGGATTCTCAATAACAAGCCCCTCAATTTCCTCGTCCTTTTTGGGTACGTTCAAAACTAAACCTTTAATCTCATCCGTTTTGGGTTGGGGAGCGTCATCCTTCGTTTCATCTCCCTTAACATCTGTCTTTTCCTTTCCCTCGGATGTTTGTTCTTGTTTATCGTCATCTTCCTCTTCCTCCGCGCTCTCGAGCACTCCCTGAATAGGCTCACTCGCTTTCTTTAACGCCTCTTTATTCTT
>JBAZDV010000086.1:0-5187 GCA_041654195.1 Candidatus Methanomethylophilaceae archaeon
GGAATAATTTGAACTGTTAGATATGCCTGGGTCTGGTGTAGCTACAAAGCCTGTCGTACCGTCTAAACCTACGCCTACAGTGTCAGTCCTAGCCCATCCACCAGAAGCAAGACCGTGATGTTTATTCCCGCTACGATCCGGAATAACGGATTTACCCGATATTATACATCTTGGGTCTGATGTCGTGCTTGAGCCTACTGCAAGCCACATTTCTAATTCTTTTGCATACCTCACATTAGTGAAGTCTGCCGAAGAGGGACCGGTAACACCTTCCCATTCTAAATTTGTAGGCACTGACCAACCAGATAGGTTATTATTCTTTACTATGTTACCGCTATGAATATCATCAGAGGATACGATACAAGACCCGTATACATAATGATCCCTAACCTTTTTTATCATTGTTTCCTGATAAGGAAATTCAGTTTTAATAGTAGCTGAAAAAGTTAGGTTTTCACCTGGTACGTCTCCGGCTGCCATGTCTTCAGAAGAGGCATGAACGGACATTAACCCAGATATAAAGTATCCTTTCCTGGACCCGCCTAATTCTAAGAATGAACGCCCATCTTGAGCCATTGCAGCTTTGATTTTATACAGGTCGTCCATCGTTTCGGCTAAGCCTGTGATCTCTATTTCACTTCCTTTAAGCCCGAGATCCCCTAAATTAGTTCCAATAAATGAGGCGCTTTCGGCTTCGCTCGTGCCTCTTACGCCGGTAGGCAAGAACTTAACCATTTCAAACGGAACATTATTAATATAACTTTTGAAATCGTCCGCTTCTCTTTCGATGTAGGGAAAATCAGTATCAATAATTGACGCGCTCGGAGGTATATAAACCCCGCTTGAGTCAGGTGGTATATAATCGTCGTCGTCGTCCTCGTTTTGCCCTCCTCCTGGCTCAGCGTTTTCAATCGGAGAGGTAGACTCTGAAACCGGAGTAATCCCCTTATAATTTCCGGAAACATTACCCGACATATAATTATTTGTTGCCACTACTGATACTTTCGTAGGTGCAGCGTTGTACATCCCCCATCCCTGGACACTTGGACCGTTAGAAGATCCGGAGCGAAGCCCGAGAGTGTTAGTAATGTTACAGTTGCTTACTTCGAGTTTATGGGTCTGTGTTGAACTTATCCCGCCTGTCACCATTATCCCGTTGGCGTAACAGCCATCAAAGGTACAATATTCGATTTTTACGCCATTGCCCCATACTGCAAAAGCAATACCTGAAGACCACGAAGCCCAATCCGCCCATGCTATCCGATTTGAAAATTTACAGTGATGGATATAAATACTCTGACTGTTCGCCCCTGCTGTCTTGAGTTGGTCATTAATCCAAATGCCGTCAAGACTTGGACCTTCGAAATAGCAGTTATAAACCTGGATTCCATCAGTTAAGAGGCTCTTATTCGCTTCGTTGGCGATCTGCATACCATTATGACCATATTTAGCAGCCCCGTTATTGTGGTCACCTGAGTATGCGAACATATCGCAATCATGCACTGGTACATTTTTACAGTTATCCAGCCTTACACAACTGTCTGTAATGCCGTAAAATGTGGAGTTTGTTATCTCATTTCCATCTCCATCGACCTCTATCCACATCACAGCGTCATGCTGATGGTTACTTGCGTAACAGTTAGCTATACGGATATTCCCGCGCCCATACATGATATGTGAAAACTCGCCAAAGCTGTCCACGGTAACCATGTCGTGTATATAAATGTTAGTGCATTTCGTACCGCTTCCGGAAGCTCCCTTAAACCCAAAAAGCCTTTGAACTCCGGAGCCTGAAGAGCGCGGAGTACCTCCGACGTAACCCAATGTAGTACTTTGATTGTTACAATTTCCGGACACGGTAAACCCGTATATCTCAACGTTTGCAACATAAGCATTTAACTGACCTATAACTGGCGTGCCGTTAGGGAATATGCAGTCATCCGGACTTGTACCACATGCGCCATCAGGAACCCATAATTTAACTCCTGTTTCAGCCATCCAAGTTACATTATTAGCTATTTTTATTTGCCCTTCAATATTATAAAGGTGTGGTGAGTTATCGTTACCAGTCCCTAACATTTTAATAATATTACCTGGGTTGCTGTTAGCCCATGACATAGCGGTATTTATTTCGGTTTCGTCATGAGTTCCGTCTGTGGTATAGTCGCCTGTTGGACCTCCAGACCATGTTATTGTGCGAATTTCACCGGACATATGAGATAACACCTTTCCTTTTTGTGTAAATTATCAGCTCTGTAACTTCCTGGATATTGACCTTATTGTGATAATTACTTTCCTACACTGCGCTTAGCGTCACTGACTACGTTTGATGTGGATTTTGTAGTATTGACATTAATAGTCGTACTGTTGTTATTCGTGGTCGTCGTTGTCGTTTTAGCTGCAATTACCTTTACATTGCTTTCGCCGGTTCCACTGCCTCCGGAGGAAGTTCTACCTAATTTTGCGGTAGTATTCCATTTTCCGGCCAAAGCTGCAACATTACCCACCTGGGCGGCAGAGGTTTTTAAGGCAGCTCCAATTTTTGAAGAAGCACTTACCGCCGCGCTAGCTGCTTCGCTAGCCATGCCTGATATGTCCTTGAATGATGCGGCGTAACTGCTGTTTGCATTAGTAGCTATTTGTACCGAATATGTGAGAGCCTCGACCCCTGTTTTAGCGGCTGAGACCGTCCCGCTCATATCTGTAGATGCTGCCCCTACACCGTTCATAGAGGTAACCATGCCAGAACCGGCAGATGTTACCAAAGTATTCATACCTGTAGCGGTTGCCCCTGTCTGAGAGAAAGAGCTTTGCATTTGATTACCAGAGTTTACAATAGCCGAACCCATACCGTTAGCGGTTGTTCCTGTTTGAGAGAAAGAGCTTTGCATTTGACTGCCTGAAGCTGAGACCACAGACTGCATAGTATTAGCGTCGTAGCCTACAACATTGAAGACTGAACCCATCAGGGAACCTGAACCTTGCATACTGGTCGCTGAGCTAGACATTGCGGTGCTCATACCTGATGCCGTGGCCTCTACTGTCTGACCGTCTCCCCTTATCGTTTCGGCTTTAGCATGAATATTGATCCCGAGCCGTTCAAACTGGCCTACTATTCCGTCAATAGCTCCGGTAACACTCGTTACCAGATTAGCAGGTATCAAGCTAGATATCTTTTCTTTTATCCAGTCTATAACCTCGCCTACGCCTGTTTTTAATATACTGGCGGCTCTCAATATTTCAGATGAAACTATTGTAAAGATGTCTTTAAGCAAGTTCCACGAATAAGTTACTAATCCGGTCTTTTCATTTAGGTAATAAAGACCTGCTGCGAGTAGTGCCACGCCTGCCACTATTGCAGTAACCGGCCAAAGGACAGCCGACAGACCGACCCCGAGCGCAACCTCTGCCGCTGCTACTGCTGACGTGGCGACCCCTAACAGTATAAATCCAGAGGTTAAACCCGCTATAATAGCTATTCCTGCTCCTGCCGCTACAATAAATGTTTGAGTCGTTTCAGAGATATTCATTAACCAATTGGTAAGGCTTATACCAGTCTTTACAAGCGACTCTATAGCGCCCATTAATGAACCTGCCTGAACGGTCATTGTTTGCATGTCAAAGCCAACCAGATCCGCCAGAGCCATAGTTACATTATCTTTCAATGTGGAAAGTAAGCCAGAAAGGGTTTTTGACCTGGCTTCCATAGCGCCAGTGTATTTTTGAAAAATGCCGTCTACGCCTACTAGAGCGGCTGTGATGGCTTCCTTATTATTACGGTCAATTACCTTGATCTGCTGCTTGCCGTACTGGTCCGTATACATCAGCGCCGTTTTTCCAACGTCAGCCATTGAAGCCCCGAGGCTTTCAGCGTTCTTTTTCGTTATTTCGACAGCTTTGACCCCGAATTCTTTAAGCCGCTCAAATTCCCCCGTCTGAGCATCTGCTAACATTTCAACGGTATCATTCAGAGACTTACCCATAGCTGCGGATGTATCCCCTAATATGGTTAAATAGTCCTCTGCTTCGATGCCGTAAGCCTTCAGCTTAACTGTTGCATCAAGCAGTTCAGGAAACTCAAATGGAGTATTAGCCGCGAAAGCTGACAGGTTTTGAAACTTTTCTTTAGCAATGTCAATGTCGCCATATAAAACAGTAAGCGTAGTGCTTGCATCCTCAAAATTAGAAGCTACTGCCAGACCTGCGCCAGCTATGGCAGCCATCGCGGCAGGAACGGAGGCAATACTCGCTGATAATGCTATCTTAGCCTCATTACTCATCTTAGAAAGGTGAGTTGTGGCGTTCGAGATAGCGGAATCCAGTTTTGTAAAACTGCCCCCGTCTATGTCTAAGGCGGCTTTTGCGATAAGTGTACCAACTACCAGACCCATAATTACACCTTTTAACCCAATTGTGTAATTTGTCCACTTGTCAAAGTACCTGTAATTATCACAATTGGGTTATTTTTCTCGTTCAGCCGCTTTGTTTTTGCATCTTGCCGCTACGGCTTCGCCGCGTGCTTTGATGCGTTCAACCTGTTCACTTTCAGATAGTTTTAGAAGTTTGGCTTTTAGCCCTGTCGGCAAAAAGTCGGTTATCTTCCAAAGCTTCTTATCTTTGCGCTCCATCCTCGGAGCGTTCAGGATAGATGTTTTTAGATCAGCGTGCCTGATTACTCTTTCCTCTTGATAATCAAATCCTTCGCATAGGATAATTTCAAGCTCTGCGATAGTCATATAAAAAGACTGAGAAGGCAGTACACGACAGCCAGAAGCGTGGTATGCTGCCCTCTGTAGCTTATCTATTAACTCATATACATCGATGTCCTCTGATGTATTTCCGGAGGTTCTAAAGGGTCTGAGCCTGGTCTCGGTCTGCGTCTCCGGATGATAGGCTCGGCCTGCCTCCCTTCGTGGCCTGGCTGTTGGTTACTGCGTTCAACCGGAGGCTTATAAAATTCTGGTTCTCCCTCTGGTTCTGGACTTGGAGCCTTCGAGTATCCTGGTCCACCTTTCCCATAGATTCTTTCAACGCTTCCGTTGCCCTGCTGTCTCGGAGTGAGTGGTTTTGAGGTCTGTTTAATGGCCTGGCCTTCCGGATGGAATTTACTCCCTCCCTGGCCTACCTGCTGCCCTTCTGGCCTCATTCCTTTGTACTCCTTGCCTGTAGGTTTCCCAGACTGGACCA
>JBAZDV010000087.1:0-5162 GCA_041654195.1 Candidatus Methanomethylophilaceae archaeon
ATAATTGGAGGCTAGGCACAGTCAAAAATTGTTATTTCTCCCAAGAAGAGAATACCACAACCGCGACATCCACGGGGCTCCTGATAACCGGAAGTTCGACTTATGGGATGACCAACGGTGCGGTCACAACTAGTGTTTTTTGGGATTTGAAAAACGGGCTAAATGCCACCGGCATCAACAAGACTGAACACTGTGGCCTAAAAATAACTGACAGTAATTTCCAGAACTGCCAGTACCCGATAAAAGCGAATACAGTGGACGATGTACAGATAATTGGTTGCATGGTTGATACCTCAAATTCAATGGGAAATGCCATTGTGCTAATTAATGCATACCCGGCCAGGATAGAAGGCAACTACATTGCTATTTACGGCACCGGCAAGGGAATTAAGATCGATTCTGATACTGCTGTCATACAGTACATAACAGTATCTGGGAACTCGATTTTCAATTATGATGTGCCGAATGGCGACGGTGTTTATATAGGCGGGGCCGAACAGGTAAAATTTTCGATAGTGTCCGATAATGCTATCAAGGGATTTGCCCGAGGCATTCACTATGACAAGGATGGGGCTGGCACATATCACGATCAGCCGATAGTATCAGACAACCTCCTGATATTGGATACCACGTGCATCGAAGGCAACGGGATGGCAAACGGTGTTATAATTGGGAATGTTTTTGCCGGGGCGACCTACACGTACACCGCGACAAAGACAACTGGTATGAAGGTAGCTCATAACCATGGGTTGGCGACGCACGACACTTGATCGTAAGAATATCACCAGCTTAAACTTTTGTACATAATATATAAAATTTTATATAACGATGCAGGTGGAGGTGTTATGTTAGCAATTATTAATGGTGTTAACCAATTTAGTGCATATACTTGGCAAGATGTATTAGATCTGGGCACATGGCAAGAAGTTTTGCCTTATACTTGGTACGATATATATGTAAAAAGCAATAACATTTTAATGGATTCTCCAACCCCCGAAGTTGATCTATCTGTTGATAAGCGATCCACTGCATCATTTACAATTTTGGATATAGGTGCACTAAAACACTTCAAAAAAGGACAGGAAGTAGAAATATACTCTACTGTTGGATATAAAGTATTTGGTGGATATATCGATAGCAGCTCTGAGCGATTGATAAGCGGTCGTGATATAATAAAACACTCTATATCATGCACAGATTATCATTACCTGGCTGAAAAACGTATTGTGGCTAAAGCATGGCAAGATACCACCGTGGAAACGATTGTTAACTATGTGCTCGATCAGTATCTTGAGGCGGAAGGCGTAACGCTTGGAGAAATTCAGGCCGGGGGCACAGTAACACAATATATTGCTAATTATATAAGTGTTGCTGATGTTCTCGATAATATGGCAGAGCGGGCCGGATTTATATGGTTTATAGATGAATATAAACGTTTGTATTTTATTGACCGGAGTAGTTATGATGCAGCATGGGATCTTATAGAAACCGATGACTTCTTAATAGAAGATGCGTTTTCGGGATTAAATGTAACTAATGCCAACCCTGAATATCGAAATCGCCAATATATCGTGGGAACATGGGAAGAAACCGATATCCAAACCGAGTATGCTAAAGGCGACGGCCAAACCACTTCGTTCCCAGTTGCATACAAACTTGGTAACGAACCTGAGATATATGTATCTATTAATGGTGGAGATTATACTCTAAAAACGGTGGGCAAAAAAGGTGTAGATACCGGAAAGGATTGGTATTGGGCCAAAAATGACCAAATCATATCTCAAGATTCAAGTGCTACTGCTCTGGCAGAAACGGATGTTTTAAAAATTATATATACAGGCCTTTATCAGATTGTGGTTGTGACCAGCGATTTTGCTGAGATTGTAGATAGACAGACTGTGGAGGGAGAAGATTCTTCCGGGATAGTTGAGAATGTTAGGTCGGATACCTCGCTGTCGAGCCGTGTAGCCGCCCTAGAAGAAGCTAATGCAATCCTTAATGTATATGCAATGGAGGGGAAGAAAGTCGAGTATACGACCTCTAAGGACGGTCTAGCGGCAGGTGTGCTCCAACACATAAAGATAACCAAACATGATGTTGATGATGATTGTCTAATAGGCAATATCACATTTAGATATACCAATCAGCAAGATTATTGCGATGTAGTTGCTTATACTGGACCTATCGAGGATGATTGGGAAGATATTTTTATAAAATTAAACAATATACAAAAGAAAAGTGCTAGTCCAGATGATGTTAGTACATCTGATGTATTATTGGTTCTCATAACGTTTACTAAGACTTGGACTGCTATAGAATCGCCTAATATTTGGCAGGTAGTCTATGCGGACGGTACGGAAGATGCATCTGAAGTGTGGTTACCATGTTTTGAGGATAGTGACCGAATAAAATATTTGGTATTGAAAAAGGGCGGGACCGAAGTCTATAGAATGTACCGAACCGACCAAACATCGACCGCAGATTCCATAGTAACCACTTTTATAATACCATCAGGATCAGCGAACGAAGAAGTTGATCAGGCAGTTTTAGTGGGCGGGGATACAGCGACAATTACTCCCGGAACTGGCATCGAAGTAGAAACCCACTCCTTTATATACACTAAAAACTCACTGGAAAGTTTACAACTACAGTTTACAAGCAACAAATGGGCGTGATTAAATGAGCTACACTAAGACCTCTTGGCAGGAACACCTTATGACGGAATCTGCCAAAAATACAGCTTTAACAAATATGGAATGTATATATGACGAGGCGGTTTCTTACATAAACGGTATAGCCCACGCTGAGCGATATTATACAAAAGCTGAGTGCGATGCGAAGTACATAACGGCTGCTAATGATGGATCGGGGTCTGGGGTCATTTGTGAAAAACTGGATGGACTCACGGCTCAACAAATACTTGATGCTGGTATAGATACCGGCACTATTTGTATTTGGAGTGGATCAGAAGCCTCTATCCCGGCTGGGTGGTATCTGTGCAATGGGTTAAATGGCACTCCAAACCTCAGAAATAGGTTCGTTATAGCGGTGGGAGATGATCATGCATATGGGACTACCGGAGGGGCCAGCCACAAAACTTTATCGGCAGCCTCTATTGCAGTTGGCACCCACGCAATAACCGCTGATGAGTTACCTTCTCACTACCACACTTATATCGATGATTATAAAGGGAATTCGGGTGGGGGTGAAGGTGTAACAACGCATTATGGTACTTCTTATGATGTTGCATCAGCAACCAATGAAGTTGCATCAACGCCTCACGGTCATAGTGGGTCGTATTTTACTGGTGGTAATACTGACGTCCGGCCCAAATTTTATGCATTATGTTTTATAATGAAAGGATGATAAAAATGGCATATACTAAATTTCATGATCCCTGGGAAACAACCCATTATTTGTCGGGGGGCGCATTTAATAGGATTGAGTCACAATGGGATGAAATAAAAGATGATGCGGATGAACACAACCACGATGATGAGCATTATACTAAGACTTTGAGCGATTTAGATTTTTTCACCACCTCATATTATACTGGATTTGATGCAGATCTATTAGACGGCTCTCATTATACCGATATAATAAATGAGGGACTTCCAGATGGCGCAATAGTAATGTGGAAAGGTGATTCAGATAATATACCTGCTGGATGGTATATATGCAATGGGCAGACAGTGGGAGCAGTTACAACCCCTGACTTACGCCAAAGATTCATAGTTGGGGCGGGCACTACCTATAATGTTGGTGATACGGGGGGCAACACCTCAACCTCAGTTACAGCGACATTCACGGTCACCGCCCACACTATTACTGCTGATGAAATGCCAATTCACATCCATACTTGGCAAGATCATACAAATGGACTTGCCGGGTTAACATACTCACCATATCCGGCCACTGGCCCACTCGGTACAGCATTAACATTGAATCGTAATACTGAGTATGCGGGTGGAGGCCTGGGTCACACCCACACCGGAAATACTATAACGTTCAATGATGTAGCATATGAGCCATACTACTATTCACTTTATTATATAATGAAAATTTCGTGATGGGGGGATCGATATAGCATACGTCAAGAATTATACCACCTGGACAAGCGCCAACAAGATAACCACGACTGAATTAAATAACTTCGAAACTCAGTACAGCGAAGCATCAACCCATCTATCATCCCATGTTCATACTGATAATTATTATACTAAAAACGAAATGCTAGAAACATTCTGGGGAGTAGATAATGATGGTGCGGGGTCCGGCTCAGATGCAGATCTAATTTATTATTCGGGGGGTAACCTTCACATCGGAGATTTCGATGGGTTAAGTGTGCCGACCGGCCTGATTATAATGTGGTCGGGGGAAACTGTGCCTAGTGGATGGCATTTATGTGATGGGACGTCCGGCACAATAGACCTCCGCGATAGGTTTGTTGTGGGGGCGGGCACTGGATCGGACTATAACGTTGGGAATACTGGTAGCGGTACTCATACTATAGTTGGGGCAGTTACTATATCAGGGCATTCTCTTTCGGCTGCGGAAATAGCTGGTCACCAACACGCTCTTAACGATATGTCATCCCGGCCAAATTCTGGGGGATGTGGATATAGTCAAGAGGGAAGTGGGTCACAACATCCAAACGCATATTATAACAACGATAATACTGGAAATAGTAATATTGGAAAAGCAACTGCTGATGCCCACACCCACTCATCGAACTTCTCAAGTGACCCATTCACTATAACGCCGATGTATTATGGACTAAAATTCATACAGAAGATTGCATCGTAACCTGTAACTGTAGTATGCCCTACAATCCACTTTATAGCCCCGTAGTGACACTTTCACAGTTCCAACATAGAATCTATCGTGGGGCTTAGAGAAAGTCGAGCCTTGGGCAAATTAGACCATAGTAAAAGAGATGATGAAGATAAGTGGAGTAAGTATTTACTTACCCCATGAACTCTGCGATCTTCTTGTTAACTGCATCCTCCTCGGTCACTACTCCATCCCATGATTTGTCAACTGCGTGGATGGGCTTGGTGAGTGATAGATTTTCGGCGTATGGGTCGCTACCGTTCATACCAAGAAATGCCGCGTTCTTCCTAGCAACTACATCCTGCTCGGCCACGTATCCAAATGGCGTT
>JBAZDV010000088.1:0-5159 GCA_041654195.1 Candidatus Methanomethylophilaceae archaeon
AACAGACACATCAAGGTTTGCATCACGTAAGCCAAACACTCAGAATTTACCCAGGAAAGACAATGACCCTATAGGAACCAGAAACTTCTTCCTATCTAATAAAGGAAACAATTTTTTAGATTTTGACTTTTCGCAAATCGAGCTTCGAGTCGGGGCGGTGTATTGTCGGGATGAGAAAATGCTTGAGGTATACAGGGACAATGGGGATATACATGCACAGACAACATCGGCGCTCTATAACATTTCTTTGGAGCAGGCTAAGAATAAGGATGCAGAGAATTATAAGGAACGCAGGACAATAGCCAAGAACATGAACTTCGGTATATTTTTCGGGCTGTATTCAAAGGGGCTGCAGAGAACACTGAAATTCAAAGCCGGTATTGAGAAAACACAGGATGAGTGTGAGGAGTATATAGATAATCTCCGCAGGGGTTACCCGGGCATTTTCAGGTGGCAGGAGCAGACAAAGAAACATGCGAGGGAGTTTAAGTATTCTGAAACGGCATTTGGGTTTCGTAGAATTTTAAAGGAAATCGATAGTCTTAATTGGGGAACTAAAGCATTTTGGGAAAGAGCCGCTTTAAATACTCCGGTACAGGGAACGGCAGCGGGGATAATAAAGCTTGCTATGGCGCGGCTGTTAAAAGTATTCATGGTATATCCACAGTTAAAACCAATATTACAGATTCATGACGAATTGTTATTCGAGTGTCCGGAACAGGATACAGATACGGCTGCCGGATATGTAAAAGCATGTATGGAGGTACAGCCATATGCAGAATTTGATGTACCAATAAAAGCTGAGGGAGCAACAGGGAAATTATTCGGGGAGCTTAAAGAACTTTAAAAGGAGCCTGACATATGGGACAGCTTGAAGACCTGCAACGATTTTTATCCGCTTTTTATAAGCCTCATGAAGAGATACATATACGTACATTCCATGACAGGGAAAAACAACAGCCAAAGAATTATTCTTTTAAGTTTAATGAACTCGAAGCAACATATAAAGAATTAAAAGCTGTCAATGACGAAAAACACGGTGTGTTTTTCGTAGTCAATGCCGGGGGGCATAATGACAAAAGCATTGATCGTATTACAGCACAGTTTTATGAATGTGATGCTAAGAGCTTTGAGGATCAATGGAAACAGATCAATGCCTTTCCTCTGCTCCCCTCCATTGTTGTAAAAACATCCAAGTCTTTGCATGTTTATTATCTGATGCGTGATGGGGCGGAAAAAGACAAGTGGCGTAGTGTACAAAAACAACTGGTGGCAAAGTTTGATGGGGATCCTCAATGTATCAATGAGTCAAGGGTTTTAAGGATACCGGGCTTCTATCATAATAAAAAAGAACCGGTCATGGTAGAGTGTCCTGTATTTGAACCGCACAGGAGATATGATCAGAAGGTTTTATCAGATCTCCTGCCCGTACTTGAAGATGATGCTGTCGTGGCCGCCGGAGAGTCAACATCAATCCTGCACCCAGGCATTGAAGTAATGTGTGATAAATGCCTGTTCATGAAATGGTGTAAAGAAAACCCGGAAGAAGTATCAGAGCATGACTGGCTTGCCATGATTTCAAATATGGCTACATTCAAAGGCGGCGTAGCAAAAATACATGAGTATTCATCCCCATACACAGGATATTCAGTAAAAGAAACCGATCAAAAAATACAGCATGTTTTAGATAGCAAAACGGGTCCTATCATGTGCAGTACCATAGCCGAAAAGGGGTGGATATGTCCGAACATTGGCAAGTGTAATACTAATTCTCCCGCAGGCCTGGCATTTAAGGGCCTTACCGTGGATGAGCTGCAGTCTTATATAGAAAGAATCCCTCAGGATGATAGCGAACTGCGCAACTACCTGAAAGCTAAAAATTATGTTGAAAACTATTTTGCAGGAGTTTCGGGAGATATAGCTATTTCGTTTATTCAGGAATTTGTCAAGGAGTATTTTGGCTTGACCGTTGTACATACCAAGGCGCTTGTAAAGTTCTATAAGACTAAGATCAATCCCGAAAAGATCCGTGAAACCATGGTCAATAATTATGCGTTACCGCTTAAAGAGATTTGTAGCATGATTGTATCAAACACGAAAAGCGACACTCGAACCCCGACACTCTGTCAGACGGTTTATGAATGGCTTAAGGCGAACAAGGCGGTTTTTTATAAGTATCCAGATGGCAAATGCTGTATGTTTTATAGAAACAGATTTTTACAATTATCGGACAATCCTAAGTTAAGGGGTTTTGTATATAACGAAACAGGGATATTGAGTTCAGGGATGGATGGCAGGGCGATAATGCAGGCGCTCGCAGATAAGACAGAGTATGAAGGCAAGGCTATTTCTTCAGCGAAATGGATGTATTATGATCCAATAAAGGATATACACTATTATAACTTGTGTGATGAGGAAAACAGTATCCTGAAGCTGTCAAGTGGTGTTGTGGACATAGTATCAAACGGAGTTAATGAAGACAGTATAATGCTTGAAAAACCATCAACACCTGATATGGTACCGATTAAGTTTTTGCCTGATGTTGATATATGCAAAGGTCTTCTTGAGCTAAAAAAACTGATAATGGATAACCTGACTATCGAAAGGGAACATGCACTTTTTATTTTCTGTTATATTATTGCAATTTTCTTAAAAGACCGTGTCGAAACAAAACCAATCATAAAGTTTTCGGGTTCCACAGCAGCAGGCAAGTCTACGGCGGCCAAGCTTATTACTACCTTATTATATGGATCCCCGGTTCTTAATTCGGAAGCAGGAACAGGAGCAGGACGATATACAGCCGCTTCCCGTGATCCCCTTTTCGTTATGGATAATCTCGAGGCTGATAATATGAACCAGGGTGTTCGTGATTTTCTACTTACGGCGGTTAGTGGTGTTACGAAAACAAAGCGTGAAATGGGGACAGATACAGGGCTTATTACTGAGAAAATCGAGGCTCTCATCATGATTACCGGTATAGAGCCTCTTGCGGGAGAAGAAGTTATAAATAGGACATTCGAGTTTCGATGCTCGAATGAGTATAAGCAGAGTTGTTTTTTGGAGCAGAAGTTACAGAACGATATAAAACGGGCAAGAAACAGATTATTGAGCGCCATATTCCGGTTTATAGCCGAGATACTCCTGCCTGACCTGAACGATCTATATCAGGATGCGCATACGTTACTGAGCAAAACTCCTCATAAAAAAGAGAGATCCAATGAAATGATAGCAAATATCATGTCAATATTAGCCAAGCTTGATGAGTTGTCTCCCGAATTTCTTAATGGAAAATCGATAGCCGATACAGTATCAGAGTGGCTTAGTTATCATGACAGGACAGCTTTGGAGATTGAAGAGGATACAGACAGCGGCCTCTTGTTCCTGGAAGTTATATTAAAGGACCTGCAGGAAGAGAATAACGAAATTGATAGTGTGCTTTACCGTGTTCCGGTTGTCAGAGAAAAAGGGTCTGTTGTAGGGTGGTTGGCGCGGCCTAAAGATCTGTATACGATGTGCGCCATGCTCGCTAAAAATAAAGGCTTCAAATTCGAGTATCGGAACGCGAGGCAGCTATTCCTGAGGGTGAAAAACAATACAAGAATTACTGGCGAAATGGGTTGGGAGATAAAGAAAGCAAAAAGAATAGGTGGCTATGACTATTATCGGTTTATTAAGAAAGGAGGACAGGAAGAGGATGACGACTCGTGAGTATATTTGTTATGTGTTGTCCCGGTATAACAGTATTATTACCGACATTAATACCCTGAGGAACGAGATACAGGTGGTCGAAACTCTTGATGAGACGATCGAGACTCTTGCGTATCCTCACTTTGCTCCTACGGGCGGTATACATGGGTCGAAAATCAATGATCCTACTGCACGGGTAGCTCTTATTTATCGTGCCGAAAACGAAAAGGCCGCACGAAACCATGTCGATCGTGAGCAAACAGAAAAGACAATCAAGTATTTAGAGAGTGTTATTCGGTTTATTGACACGAGCCTCGATGCACTAAAAAAATATAAGCCTGTGATTTTTAATGTTCTGTGTGGCCTGTATATAAAACAGCTGCCGTGGCTTACATTGTCAAGACACATGTTTATAAGCCGATCACAATTAAACAGGTATCGAAACTCGGGCATCGATATTCTTACTGCCTGGTGGGAGGGAAAGCCGCAGGATCAAACAGCTGAGATATTAAAAACGGAGGAAAAGGAAAATGGATAACGCATATGTAATTCGAGTTTTAATCATTCTTGTAATAGTAGCGGCAGGGGGTTTTTGCGGCGGATATAAATGGCGTGAAGTCAAGTGGAACATGGATCACGAAGCACGCCGGAAAGAGTGGACGAAATGAACGAGAAACAAGCAATAAATATATTTTTAGTGTTGGTAGTTATCTTATCTATCGTTCTTAAACTTTATTATATCCGGGGGGCAGAGGCAGAAATAATCCCTGAACCTGTAAGAGTGGAACGCAAATTAGTCAACGATTACAGGTATACAAGACTTGACTTGCCAAACGAAGCGTCAGGCGAGTTTAAGGCATACATGGACTATCGAGCCATTGAGGATAAGCTAACAGCACAATGGTATCTTCAACAATTATGCCGTACCGACAGCGAGGGGTTCAGGCGGTTCAACAACAGGTATGTTGTAGCGGTAGGCACAGGGTATGCGGACTGCGTAGGTCAGGAGCTTCGGGTTACGTTGTCAAGCGGTATCGTGTTTTATGCCATAGTCGGGGATATAAAACAGGACAGACATACCGACTGGAGTAACAGGTATGCCATGAGTGGCAACATAATAGAGTTTGTAATAGACACTTTGGTAATGGACTTCGAGCATATCCGCAAGGGCGACATATCAGGTGCCGGACTGTTCGGGGCGGTAGTAGGTTTAGAAAAATTAAAGTAGAGAGGTAATACAATGCTTGAACTAAACAGGCTGTACAATATGGACTGCATGGAAGGCATGAAGATGATAGACGATAACAGCATAGACATGATATTTACTGACCCGCCATACGGACACAACAACAACAACAACAACAACGGCGACCTTATTTCGCGGAGGGAGGCCGCATTAGGCAAAGGCGAGTATGTCCCAGACAGGGACAATAGGGCGATTATGAATGATGGCAAAGAAGCCGATGAGATAT
>JBAZDV010000089.1:0-5142 GCA_041654195.1 Candidatus Methanomethylophilaceae archaeon
GGAATCCGAATTTTCTGTCCCACACCAGGGACATGCCTGAATTCATTGCAGTGGAGAGTGCAGACATCACTACGATCCCCATTGCTAGGAAACTGAAGTAATCTACATCACCCATCGATGAGACGAATCCAGACATGGCAAATCCGAAGAGTGTCAGCCATATTAGCGGCATCACAAATGTCATCAAAATCTGCGGACGACTTCTGTACCAATGTTTGAGTTCTCTTTTCGTCAGCGACCATGTCTGTCTAATATATGCATCATCCATTTCAGCGCCTCCTGATCATTTGATCCATCTCATTATGCACCTCGGCCTTTCCTGCAGATTCATTTTTCAATGATTTCCCTGTATAATGCAGGAATACCTGGTTCATACTTGGCTTATGTAGAGATATGGATCTTATCATCCAACCGTTCTTCGAGATCTTTGAGAGCATATCGGTCATGGCAGCATCGCCGTCTTTGACGGTGACCCTGTAATCGGAATCAGTATGCTCCACGTCTAATGCGCCGTCAATTGTCATCATCTCAGCCGTATGATCGTTGCCTTCGATGGTCGCGTATATTATGTCGCCACCGAGGGAGGCCTTTAACTCGTTCGGAGTTCCAATTACTGCGATCTTACCATTATCAATGATGGCAATACGATCGCAAAGCGAATCTGCTTCTTCCAGGTAATGTGTAGTGAGGAATACGGTCATACCACTTTGATCTTTCATATTCCTGATGTATTCCCATATGATCTCCCTTGTCTGGATATCCAGACCCAAGGTGGGTTCGTCAAGGAACAGGATCTTTGGCCTGTGTATCAATCCTTCTGCAAGTTCCAGTCTTTTTCTCATGCCACCGGAATAAGTATCCACCCTTCTGTCGGCTGCATCTTCCAATTTCATTATCTTCAAAAGTTCATCAATGCGTGCTTTTGCAACATCTTTCGGTACATTATAGAGGTCGGAATGAAGTTCCATATTCTCTCTTCCCGAAAGCTCATCATCCGCAGTCAGTGACTGTGGGACCAATCCGATGGTTTTTCTTACTTTTGTAGCATCCTTTATGACATCATGTCCGTCGACAGTTATAGTGCCAGATGTGGGCGACAATAATGTTGTGATCATTGAAATGGTAGTGCTTTTGCCTGCACCATTGGGCCCTAAAAATCCGAATACCTCACCCTCACGGACATCAAAATTGATACCGTCGACCGCAAGGACATCTTTGCCGTACATCTTCTTTAGATCACGGATCTCTATTATGTTATTCATTTCGTTCATTCCTCGAATAATCGTTGATCTTTTTGCGTATTTTCTCAGTTACTGTCCTCATTACCGCGGTTTCTTCCTCTGTAAGGTCCTCTGTCAATACAATGTGAAATTCTTTTATCGCTGAGATCGCCAGGGTTCTCAATATTTTACCGTCTTCTGTGAGGCGGACAGAATATTCTCTTTTGCAACTGCTTGTATTTTCTGCCAGATTTTTTTCTATTAATGATTTTACGACCCTTGTGGTCAAAGATTTGTCAATATTCACACGTTCTGTCAGATCTTTCAGAGAGATTCCGTTCGTATATCCGATCTCGATAAGAAAGGGTATAAAAGATGCCGAAATACCGGTGCCGTAAAGTTTTTTGTTTATCACAGTTTCAAAATATCGTTTGAACAACGGTGGAAACAACTCATTGTCAATTTCTTCAGTCATGGATATTGGTCAGTTGACGTATCAACTGTGCTTGTTAATATAGTTGTCTAAGATCTTTCGTATGTAATTAAAGGATCTAAAAATAGACATCATAGCGCACTGCTACAAGTTTGCAGGGTAGAGGCATCAAAAGCAATACGGTAAAAAGCTTCTTCAAGATTTTGAAGATACTAAATAAAATGTTCAATGTTTGAGGTTCTTCCAAGAAAATACACATGTAAGGCAGAAAAGTATGACACCAAATACAATGCCAGTGATCAGAGTCATTTTAATATCGATAGAACCCCTGATGATCATTCCAGCGATGGAAATTATAGCTATCCAGGCAAGAGTGGTAATAACAGAATATGTCAAGATGTTCCTAAGACTTGTGAGTTCTAAGGATTTCATGTAATGCGGTACCAAGTTCTCGATAAAAAACTTATTGGGAGGTCTAACACATTATGGAAATTGTTTGTGGTTGAGATAGAAAACAAGAGGTCGCCCTAGGTAGTCAGAATTGTATCTGTCATACAAGGAGAATCGGAGTGTTCTGGCAGGGGGCAGTTCATCAATTCTTCAAGTGTGATGGAATCCTAAAATGATTTTTACTTATAACAAGGACTTTTTTTATTCGTAACGAATGCAGGATGCATTTTGACAAATTAAGAAACGTTATATGTCTAGTTAATATTGGCTTATACATCCAACTAAATGAAATTGTTGAGTAGTCTCGTCCGACGAAGTGGCGGTGATCCTAGGTCATTCATCGTCGAAGACGACAGAGACCTACTATGTCCGTCCCGATCCTGTGTCCGCAATATCATCGATCTGTGGAATTCGGACAAGGAGATGCAAAAAGGAGAGATAATATGAAAAACACCGAAATATCAACAACGAAAGTATGCCGAAAAATTTTAACCGCCAGAAATTTGGTGATCTGGATAGGTAAAAATGGTGCGGACGCCGGGATTTGAACCCGAGTTCTAACCTTGGCAAGGTCAAGTGATAACCAGCTACACTACGTCCACTTACAATCGGGAGATTATATTTTCTGATATAAAGTTTACCGTACCGATCCAGGTAGTTATCAGGTTCAAAGTGACCTGGAAATAATTGATTTTTGGTGAATGAGGGACAATAAAGAGAGGTCGAGTTTCAAAGATCTTTTATTATATTTTGATATCAGTAATGTAAAAAAAACATGATTATTTAAATATACAAGATAAAGTCCCAGCGGTCAGATAGATATATAATCCATGTTTCTCTATATAGAGCTGAAACCGAAGGTGTCTGGGTAAGTCTCAGGCAGTAGGATCGTATTATTATGATTACCAAGTTCACAGATTTAGGTATAAGGGAGGACGTCGCAAGAGCGATGGACGATATGGGCTGGGAAGAACCAACCCCAATTCAGATGGCATCGGTGCCGGAGGGTCTCAAAGGAATGGACATGTTTGCTCAGGCCCAAACAGGTACTGGAAAGACAGGGTCATTCGGTGCAATAATTCTTGGAAGGATTCCTGCTGGAGAAAAGATCCCCTCTTCCATTATACTTGTTCCGACAAGAGAGCTTGCAAACCAAGTTGCTGAGGAAATGGACAAGATGGCAAAGTATTCCGATCACGAAACGGTTGCCATTTACGGTGGTGCTTCAATAGAGGCGCAGGTCAAAAGACTGAGCAAGGGTGCTGATATAATTGCAGGAACGCCCGGAAGGGTCAAAGATATGATACTTAGAGGCGTTTTGAATCTAACACACATTTCAATGTTGGTCCTTGATGAGGCGGACAGGATGTTGGACATGGGTTTTATCGAAGATATTCAGTTCATCTTGAGTTCTATGCCGAAAGATAAGCAGACCCTTATGTTCTCCGCAACAATGTCCGAGGGAGTAAAAAGTCTGGCTTCGGATTATATGGTGAAACCGAAGGAGATAACAGTATCTCAGGATGAGATCATGCTTGATCTCACAAAACAATATTTCATTGGTGTCGGAAGAAGAAATAAGACCTGGGCACTCTGCAGGATACTCGATATTGATAAACCCAAGGCAATAATTTTCTGTCAAACAAAAAAGATGGTCGATATTCTCGAAGAGAGACTTTCAGACCTGGACTATAAGGTTGAAGCGATCCATGGAGATCTACCGCAATCCAAGAGGGAGAAAGTCATCAAAGAGCTCAAAGGGGACGAGATCGATCTTCTGATTGCAACCGATGTGGCCGCAAGGGGTCTTGATATTGATGATATCGGTTATGTCATCAATTATGATATGCCAGATACTGTTGATGCATACATCCATCGTATTGGAAGGACCGGAAGAGCTGGAAAAGAAGGTGTTGCAGTATCATTTGTGACATCTGACGAGGAACATTTCGTTAGAGAGTTCGAGCTTCGTACAGGGATGCCCATCGTGAGGCGTGAAGTTCCTAAAGAGGAAGGGATGAAGGATACCGTCAGGAGGGTGATTGATTATGATCAGCTTGCAGATGTATTCGGAATGGTCAAGTTCGAAGTGAATCTCGGCAAGGATGATGGGTACGGAAAAGTATCTTTGGCAGAATTTGTAATTCGTAATGCCAGGGTACGTGATGCGGCGATAGGAAAGATACAGATTGGCAACGAGTCTTCTGTTGTTGAAGTTCACAGGGATTATGCCAGTAGAATGACGATGGATCTTCCAAGATGTAAACATAAAGGAAAATCTATTGAAGTCAAGGTCATTCAGTAAAACATTATGTGAGGTTAATACCTCATATTTTTCCATCTTCAATATGTTCGTTGTTTTTCTTATGTATATTTTGTGATATCTGGCACTTTTATCATCTAATGTTTATTGTGTTCAAATGGTGCGATTAAAAGAATGCGATTGAAAATGTTTGTTAAAAATACCAAATAAAGGTATCAAATTCATTGTTCGATGGCGATAAGGATGTTACCTACCTGTAACGTATCGACGGCTTTTCCATCGAGCATTAAACGTTTCTCAAGTTCAAGGAACTCTGGACCGATGATGACATTTTTACCGTTCACAGATATTTTCACACCGTTGTCATCCGCCAATGCTTTGGCGACATCCGCAGGCGCCATTGCTGCAATGGCAGACACGATCTGTTTAGCATCGGTTTTGAACATAGGTCCGAGCTTTGCATGGACCGGTTTGATGTTGATAACTTCTTCTGTAAGGTCAGCTTTGGGAACGATCTCTAGATCTTTAGCTTTGACAGTCTCAATAATATCCAGTCTGGCACATCCCAAAATCGATGATTCGTTGCCTATGATCTCGACCAATTGCAGTTCTGCGTTCAGAGGTATTTTCTTTTCAGATTTCCATCCACGGATAGCGGCAATTACGTCCTTGAGGATATCTCCGACCTGTTCTGCCTTTTCATCAATAAAAATAGCTTCGGGCCAGTTAGCAATATGAATACTTTTTGAATTCTCATACTTGGCAAAGTGTTCCTG
>JBAZDV010000090.1:0-5135 GCA_041654195.1 Candidatus Methanomethylophilaceae archaeon
TTCCATGAATCGTATGTGTCGTTCTGCCGTCAAGGTCGTTGGTATGTTCGTTGCACCGGTTCTTGCATTCATATGCGTTTTTTCGCCACAAATATTGACACTCTGGGTTGGAAAATCGTTTGCAGATCTTAGTGGTCTTGTATGGATAATGTTGATATTCATGGTCGGATTCGAGGCCATTGCACCCGTATATCCGATAGCATTGGCACGTTTAAAGGTCAGAGTGCCAGCGATCACTACGGTAATCTTCGGTCTTATGAATATAGTTCTTGCTATCGCATTCTACTATCTTACGGATTGGGGGCTAGAGGGAATCGCAGTGGCATGGGCGGCGTCCATGTTAGCAAAGAACTGTATCTTCTTCCCCTGGTATCACGCAAAGATCACGGGGCTCGACGGAACGGCGTTCCATCGTTCACTTCTATACGGTTATGCTGGAATGCTAGGTTCCTTGGCAATGTATATGGCGGTTGACTATCTATTTGAGATTCCTGCGAACATTCTGATATTGCTCATAGTGGCGTTCTTAGTATTCGTTGTGTATATCGTATTGATAATGAAGTTCTTCCTCAACCAGGAAGAGAAATCCTTGGTAAGGGCCACGATCCCGGGGCAACTTGCAAAGATCATTCCGAATTGGATATTATGATCTTTCCGATTATGTTTAATAAATCGTTTGTAATGGCAGAGTTATGAAAATAGCTCTTCTTTGTGCATCCGGCGGTCATCTCACAGAGATGATGTGCATCAAGGAAGCCTGGAAGAAGTACGACCATTTCATTGTCACTCTGGACTGTTCCAGAACAGAGAACATAAAGGATGATGTATATCTGATAGAGAATCCTGAGAAGAATCTGCGGTCCTATCCGAGATCATTGAGAAAGTTGTTTTTTATGATGTCAAAGGAGAAACCCGACGTCATAATTTCCACAGGATTGGGCTGGTTCGATATTTTTGTATTCCTGTTAGCGAAACTGACCAAGAGCCATACGATATACATTGAAAGTTGGTGCAGAACGGATAGCTGTACGGGAACAGGCAACATTCTGAAACATATAGCGGACGAGTTCCTGGTCCAATGGCCGGAAATTGCAAAAGAAGATGAAAAAGTCAAATTCAGAGGCGGTGTGATATGATACTCGTCATCGTTGGAACGTTAGGATATCCCTTTGATAGACTTTTAAGGAAGATGGACGAGATCGCTCCGGAATTGGATGAGGAGGTCGTCATGCAGTTAGGTGTTTCTGAGTATAATCCTAAAAATACCAGATCCTTCCATTTTGAATCAGAAGAGACACTGGACGCTCTTTACGATGAATGTTCTCTGCTGGTGTGTCATGCCGGTGCCGGTACGATACTTAACGGACTTGTACGGGGCAAACCTATAGTCCTTGTGCCTCGCAGGGTCGCGGAAAAGGAGATAACGAACGATCATCAACTACTCCTGGTAGACAAGATGGAAAAACAGGGAAAGGCCATCGGGGTCCTTGATATCAATGAACTGAAGGAGGCTATTTTCAAGGCACGTGAACTTTCTTCAGGGCCAGCCGTCGTGAATCATCAGTTGGTGGATTACCTATCGGGTGTCCTGTCGGAATATTCTAAAAAATGTTAGAGTGTGTTTTGGGATCATTTTTGCGAATGCGATTATAAATACGCTGCTTCATATGAGGAAAAGATGGTCTCAATAACTTTTATCAGACGCAAACCACGCACGATCCCTAATGGTCTGAGTCGTTATGCCGATGCACTCAGGGGCATCGCAGAGGAAGGTGGTGCTGAAACGGAAGATCTCTATCTTACATGGGACAGGTCATCGGACGGTATCATGGGGATGTTATCGACGATGTCCAGGCAGTTTCTGGTGCTGATGTCTGAACGTGGGAAAAGGGATGTCTACCATATCACTGATGAGGCCTGCGCATTACTCATGCCTTTCATGAAAGGAAAAAAAATAGTTACATTTCATCATATCATCAAGCAAGGAGAGGGGGATTCAGAGGCCTATTACAGAGTGTGGAGGTTTTTGGCTGCAATCGCCGTACGCTATTCAGATATGATAATCGCACAGTCATCGTTGACCAAGAAAGAGATCGTGAGTACGTTTGTCGTAGAGGATAAGAAAATACAGGTGATCCCGAGCAGTATCAATCCGAGGTATATGACTCTGAAGAATATCAAAAAGAAAGACATAATCGGATGCATTGGCGGTCTGGATGTCAGGAAGAACTTCACATCGGCTGTAAGGTCTTTCAAACTGTTTTCAGATATGCCGTCTGTATCTGGATATGAATTGCACATATGTGGTATCGGGCCCGACAAAGAGGCGATCATCGAGGAAGCGCGCAGATTGGGAATCGCTGACAAGGTAAAGATTATCTCTGAACTGTCGGATGATCAGGTGGTCGAATACTATAATACGATGAAGGTCCTCGCAAATCCGTCGTTGCACGAAGGTCTCGGATTGGCCACTCTGGAAGCGCAAAGGTGCTCTACACCGGTGGTGTATTTCAAAAATGCAAACATTCCGTCAGAGGTGACAAGATATGCAATACCTAGCGACGATGAGAAAGAATTTGCAGAAAAAATGTACAAATTAGTGACGGACCACGAATATTACGAAAAGGTCGTAACAGAAGGAAAAGAGTATGCTGACGGATTCGGTTCTGATTTCGGAGACAGGTTATCGGAAATATACGGTCTGACCAAGGTAAGATGAGACATTATGCAGAATGAAGATCTCTCTGTGACACTGCTTAGACGCTATTCAGAGGACTCTACGAAGAAAACAGGTTTGGGCATCTATGCAGATAATCTAGAAGACATTCTGAGCAAAGCATCCATAACTTACGATACAATAGAATTCCAAATGGACACGAAGGGTGGTTTGTCAGTATTTCTTTCCAAAGGGATCCTCCATCCTTTTGTGAATATTCTGAAGCACAGAAAAGACGGAGTGTATCATATCACGGACGAACTGTGCGGGATATTCACGCCATTCATTCACGGAAAAAAGGTTCTCACGGTACATCACGTTGTAAAAAAAGGAGAAGCCTCCGTTCTTTATCGTTGGTATTGGAGACTTGCTACAAAGATGGCCATTTCCAATTCTGATGTGGTGATAGCAGCATCGCCTCAAACCAAAAAAGAATTGATCCATGAACTGAAAGTACACGAGGATAAGATAGTGACCTTCTACAGCTGCATAAGGGATGTCTATGTTCCCAGAAACATAGAGAGGGAAAAGATCATCGGCGGTATCGGCGAGTTGATACCAAGAAAGAATTTTACAAAGTTGATCAGAGCATTTGCATTGTTCGTTTCGATGAATGATACACGGGATTACCGTCTTCAGATATGCGGGAAAGGTGAACAGTACGGTGAATTGATGGAACTGATAGAAGAATTGAACCTGAAAGACAAGGTAACCATCTCTTCCGATCTCACTGTAGATCAGGTCGTAGACTTCTACAACAGGATCATGGTTTTGGCCAATCCTTCTTTGCATGAAGGCTTGGGTCTTGTAACATTGGAAGCTCAGAAATGCAATACCCCTGTGGTCTGCATCAGAGGAGCAGACATTCCTGAGGATGTTACGCGTTATGCGGTCTTTGCAAATGATGACGACCAGGATTTCGCGGATAAAATACACAAAGTCATTGTAAATCAAAAATACAGAGGTCGTATGATCGCAGAAGGAAAAGAATATGCAGACAATTTTGGAAAGGATTTTTCTGAAAATGTTCTGCAACTATATCGCGGTCTTTCGGAAAAAGACCGTATAATAAAATAGCATGGATAATGTTCGACATCCATCAAAAGGTGAGATCATGAGGATAGCGATGGTGACAGATAGTTATTATCCGACGAGGGATGGTGTTGTCACGTCAATAACCACGATCAAAAACGCTTTGGAATCGTTGGGACACGAGGTCTTCGTGATAGCACCAGATCCAGGAAGGGAATTTCATCAGAAAGGTGTTCGCTACTTTCCCGCGATAGAATTCAAAAGATACAAGGGTTACTACGTTCCGATATTTCCATCGAACAAGATCGACATCATGAAAGATCTCGATGTGGACGTGATCCACATCCACGGGATAGCGGTAATGGCACTGAAGGGGATGATATGCGCACACACTTTGAAGGTCCCCGCAGTAATAACGTTCCACACCCTGGTCGGAGATACCATGAAATATTATTCTCCAGTGCCGATGCCAGATGATATTTCAGAAAGATTAGTTTGGACATATCTCAGAAATATATTGAAACGTGCAGACGCCGTGATATCCCCCACAGAATCGACTGCATCGGAACTTAAAAGCAAAGGTGTGTGTGCAAGAGATCTAAGGGTAATACCCACGGGAATAGATATCCGTAGATTCGTTCCGGGTATTGACGGTTCTGAATTGAAGAAGAAATACGACCTCGAAGGCAAGAAAGTGATCGTCTGCGTCGGTCGTGTGTCTTATGAAAAAGAGATCGACGTCCTGATCAAGTCCATGGTAGACATCGATGATGCTGTCTTGATGATAATCGGGAAAGGGCCGGCGACAGACGATCTGAAAGAGCTCGTCACGAAATTGAAGGTGGATAAAAAGGTCATATTCACCGGTTTTGTCCAAGACAGCGAATTGGTTCAATTTTACGGAATTGCAGACGTATCGGCCTCAGCTTCCAGATTTGAGACACAGGGCCTTTCTATCCTGGAAGCGATGTCCTGTGGACTCCCAGTTGTCTGCACAAACGCTCGGGCACTAGCCGATTTTGTGAAAAATGATGACAACGGTTATCTATTCGACGGTTCGTCTGAAGACTGTTCGAGGGCGATCAGAAAGGCCCTTTGCGCAGAAGAGGCCATCGGCAGGAACGCAAGGAAGACCGCGGAGCAGTTCTCCATCGAATTATGCGTCGCAAAGACAGTGTCCCTCTACGAAGACGTTATCGTTGCAAAGAAAAAAAGATTGGGTGAATAGATGTTGATCGATATCGGCGGATGGATGTACGGGTTTTTCGGCCCTTACGGAGGATGGGGTGTGCTCTTGTGCATAATGTTGATCTTTCTGATCGACGCGCTGATATTCCCGACTCTGCCGGAATTGTTCTTTGTCATCGGCTTCATATACAATCCGACG
>JBAZDV010000091.1:0-5083 GCA_041654195.1 Candidatus Methanomethylophilaceae archaeon
GGCGTTTGACAGCAAAGAGAAACTTGATGAGTATCTCAATATGCTGGAAGAAGCCAAAAAGAGAGACCATCGTAAGCTTGGTAAAGAGATGGGACTCTTTGCACTGATGGACGAAGGTCCCGGATTTCCGTTCTTCCTTCCAAAAGGTATGACCCTGAAGAACACACTAGTGGATTACTGGAGAGAGATTCATCAGAGAGAGAATTACCAAGAGATCTCCACTCCGATGATCCTCAGTCAGGATCTTTGGTTGCAGTCTGGTCACTGGGACCATTATAAGGACAATATGTATACCACGATCATCGACGATGCGACATATTGCGTCAAGCCCATGAATTGTCCCGGGGGTGCGTTGGTATACAAACTTTTGCCCCATTCATATAGAGATCTGCCCATAAGGTTAGGAGAGTTGGGTCTCGTACACAGACACGAGAAGTCAGGCACGCTTCATGGTCTTATGAGGGTCAGGTGTTTTACGCAGGACGATGCGCACATCTTCATGACGGAGGATCAGGTAACATCTGAGATAATAGGTGTGGTAAGGCTTGTTAACGAGATATATTCCAAGTTCGGATTCACATATCACGTAGAGCTTTCTACAAGGCCCGAGAACAGCATGGGCAGCGATGAGGATTGGGAACGTGCAACCAACGGACTTATCACTGCACTCAAAGAGTCTAAGTTGGAATACGCCGTCAATGAAGGCGATGGTGCGTTCTATGGTCCGAAGATAGATTTCCATTTACAGGATTCACTTGGAAGAACGTGGCAGTGCGGTACGATCCAGTTGGATTTTCAGATGCCCCAGAGGTTTGATCTTTCATACATCGGTGCAGATAATGAAAAACACAGACCGATCATGATACACAGGGTGATATTCGGTTCTATTGAGAGATTTATAGGGATCCTCATTGAGCATTATGCAGGGAAGTTCCCCACTTGGCTTGCTCCGGTGCAGGTAAAGGTCATGTCGGTCTCTGAAAAAACGCGCGATTATGCGACAATGGTTGCAGAAAAGCTCAAATTTTCAGGAATCAAGATGGAACTTGATAACAGAGATCAGAAGATCGGATACAAGATCCGTGAAGCACAGATGGACAAGATCCCCTATATGCTCATTCTCGGAGAGAAGGAGAGCGAGGACGGGACCATCGTTTCTGTGAGAAGCAGAGATAAAGGAGACCTAGGAAGCTTCCCGTTGGAAGATTTCATCTCGCAGGTCAAGACGGAGATAAAAAGCAGATCCTGAGGATTTGGATATCATAAGAGGGAGTTATGCTCCATTCAATGAACAGATCAAAAGTGGTCTCAACCCCTCACTCTTGGCTTCCATCCGAATAGTCGACGTTGAAGGTTGCAAGATTAATGTGTCTGAGCCGGGACAGGAACAGGCTGTTTTAGGTAATTTATTGTCTTCTATAGCCTGGGGGCATCATAGCGAGGGACCTTCTGTCTTCAAAGGATGGCGCCTGTAGGGCAAGCAGGCAAACAATCTCCGAGACCGTCGCAGAAATCCCCCCTTACCAATTCAGCTTTGCCGTCGATGATACCGATGGCACCTTCGTGATATACTTTTGCGCACATATCGCAACCGTTGCAGAGTTGTTTGTTGGATTGGATTATATGTTGAGCATATCACTATGTCTCCAGTAGTCCTTTGGCCATGGCTATGACTTGTTCAAGGTCTTTTTCTTCAGAGGTCCAGTTGCATTTGGTCTCGGGATCTATAACGGAGAATCCCGCTTCGGCGAGTGACCTTCTCAGTACATTGTTGCCTTCTCCACTCCATCCGTAACAACCGAAGACAGCTGCTTTTTTGCCGGAGAATTTCAATGAACCAAGGAAGTGTATCCATCCCGCCACCGAAGATAAGATATCATTGATGACGGTCGGAGAACCCACGGCGATGGCCTTGGATCTGAATACCTGGGCTATGATCTCTGTTTTGTCTGTTTTTGAGATGTTGTAAATCTTTACGACAGTATTCGGAGAAAGTTTTCCGATCTCCTGTCCGATCCTGTCGGCCAGAGCCGCGGTTCCGTTCCACATGGTGTCGTAGATCACGGTTATCTGATCCTCTTTGTACGAGTCGGCCCATTTAGCGTACAGATCGACTATCTGCATGGGATCCTCCCTCCATATCGCGCCATGGCTGGGAGCTATGATCTCAATGGGTAGGTTCATCTTTTTGATCTCATCGATCTTATCTCTGACCTTGGGGGCGAAAGGCATTAGGATATTGGCAAAATATTTTTCCGCTTCGCTTATCAGAAGACATTTGTCAGTCAGATCATTGAACAATTCATTAACCGCAAGGTGCTGACCGAACGCATCGTTGGAGAACAGGATGTTGTCACCGGTCATGAACGTGGCCATGCTATCTGGCCAATGCAGCATCCTCATCTCTACAAATACGAGTTTCTTGTCGTTGCCTATGTCGATCGAATCCCCGGTCTTCACAGGTATGAAGTTCCATTCTGGGTGATGATATTGCCCCGTAAGGGATTTGACGGAATTGGCGGTGCAGTATATCGGTACGTTTGGTATTTTTTCCATGATGTATGGAAGAGTACCGCTGTGGTCGCGTTCTCCGTGATTGATGACTATGAGATCGATATCTGAAATGTTGATTTCCTCTTCGAGGTTACTTATGAATTCGTCGGCATGAGGATTCCAAACAGTATCGATTAGGATGGTCTTTTTTTCTTGGATCAAGTATGCGTTCTGGCTGGAGCCGTGATTGATTGTGTAATCATCGCCATGGAATTTCTTCAGTTCCCAGTCGATCTTTCCTATCCAATATACGTTATTCTTGACATGCCTTTTCATAGTATTCGCCCCACTTATATATCGATTATATCCGTTAATAATACTACTGAGAATGAATCGGTTCACAAGGAATGAGAAAAGAGACAGGAAATATGTAATCTGAGACCTATACAGAATCAAGAAGCCATTTGAATAAGTTCGAATACTTTGGACATCTACAATTTACTTTAAACTGTTCAATTTATGGTTCATGAGCGATCATCAAGTGATATTGGAGTTGAATAAATCCATATTAGGATAAGGTGGTATATGTCGTCGATACAGAGTCGAACGAAAGTTTTGTAGGTAAATTGAATGTGAAGTCCATTCCATTCACTGTTATCGACGAATACAGTTTTGATCACGGGATCCAAGATATGGACAGATTAAAATTTGATCTTGTGATCAACATGAAAAGATCGGATCTTCATGTAGATCCCAAGGTTCTCCGTCAGAAAATAGAGGATCAGATATTGTTCCATATCAATATATGCTCAAATGATACATGAGTGGGCCCGCCCGGATTTGAACCGGAGTCAATAGCTCCCGAAGCTACAAGGATACCAAGCTACCCCACGGGCCCACAATGCAGTGAAATCTCTTTTGTGATAAAAGGGTATTGGTTTTATCAGGAGATCATTTTCCTGAGGACCGTCTGAAGTATGCCGCCGTTGCGGATGTATTCCAGTTCTGCGGGAACGTCCACTCTGCACAACGTATGGAATACCAACTTCTTTCCGTCTCTGTATGCAGTCACTTCGATCTCGCATTTGGGTTCCATGCCATTCAGTTCTATGTCGAAGACCTCGGTCCCGTTGAGTCCCAGAGATTCTGCGTTCTGTCCCTCGAGGAATTGTAACGGAACAATGCCCATGCCGATCAGGTTGGACCTGTGGATCCTCTCAAAGGATTCTGCTATGATGGCCTTCACACCGAGCAGGAGAGGTCCTTTGGCGGCCCAATCCCTTGAGCTACCTGTTCCGTATTCCTTGCCTGCAAGAACGATCAGGGGCGTTCTGTCCTCGATATATCTGCGGGACGTCTCAAATATGGTGTCGACCTCTTTATCAGGCATGTATTTGGACCAACTTCCTTCTTTTTCAGGAACAAGTTTGTTCTTCAGACGGATGTTGGCAAACGTCCCACGTACCATCACCTCGTGATTGGCCCGTCTCGAACCGTATGAATTAAAATCCTTAGGTTTGACATCCAATGACATCAGATATCTTCCTGCATCTGATTTTGCATTGAATGAACCGGCAGGAGAGATATGATCCGTTGTTATAGAATCGCCGACGCTGACGAGCACAGATGCTCTGTTGATATCCCTGATCACAGGTTCGTCATATATATCGTCGAAGAACGGAGGATTTCTGATGTATGTGCTTTTCTCATCCCATTTGAACAATGCTCCTTTGGGTGTATCAATGGTCTTCCATCTGTCAGAGCCCTCGAATATGTTGCTGTATTGTGATCTGAATGTTTTCGCTGTAACGTATTTTCTTACAAGCAATTCTATCTCGGAGTCGGAAGGCCAGATGTCCTTAAGGAACACATCTTTGCCGTTCACGTTACCTATAGCTTCTTTTTCGAGGTCTATGTCAACGCGTCCTGCGATGGCAAAAGCGACGACCAACGGTGGCGATGCGAGATAGTTCGCCTTTACATTCGCATGTATGCGTCCTTCGAAGTTCCTGTTGCTTGAGGCGATCGCAGCTGCGATCAGATCGTTATCCTGTATGGTCTTCACGATCACGGGGTCCAGCGGTCCGCTGTTCCCGATGCAGGTCATGCATCCGTATCCGGTGACATGGAATCCTAGTTTCTCAAGGTCCGAGAGCAATCCCGCATCTCTCAGATACTCGGTCACTACCGTCGAGCCTGGTGAAAGCGACGTCTTGACGTTCTTATTGGTCATAAGACCGATCGCCACCGCTTTCTTTGCCACAAGTCCGGCAGCGATCATCACGGACGGGTTTGCCGTGTTCGTACACGACGTTATCGAAGCGATGACAAGCGATCCATCTGCCATGTCGCCGTATTCTCTCTTATGTTCAACACCGAGTTCCTTCAAAGTCTCGGAGAATTTTTCCTTCATTTCGTTGAGAGCGATCCTATCCTGGGGTCTCTTGTATCCGGCAAGCGACGGAACGACCTCTTTCAGGTCCAGTTCTAGCATGTCTGTGTATTCGGCCTCGCCGTCGTACCAAAGTGTCTGTTCTTTGGCATATTTTTCAACGGTGTCTATATGTTTCTTGTCACGGCCGGTAAGTCT
>JBAZDV010000092.1:0-5047 GCA_041654195.1 Candidatus Methanomethylophilaceae archaeon
TTTGAGAAGGGGAAGGTTGCATCAGGGAGCTATGGCGATGGAAAGGCGAAGAAGAACTCTGAAGGTTTGCGCAAGGCAATCAAAGGCTTGCGTGAAACTGGATCAATTTTGATAATTATCTGCCAGACAAGGGATAACATTGGCGTTGGATTTTCCGCAAAAACGAGGTCTGGTGGGCGGGCACTACGATTTTATTCCGCACTTGAAATATGGTTGGCGGTTAAAAACAAGATCAAGAAAAATGTCCGCGGCAAAGATAGGGAAATCGGGATTAGGGCAAAGGTGCAGCTGAAAAAGAATCGGTATACAGGAGAAACCCATGAAATTGAGCTCGATATCTATCCATCTTACGGGATAGATGATATTGGAAGCTGTATTGATTTTCTTTTGCATGAAGGATGGTGGATAAAGAATAAACAGACAATCGTTGCTAAGGAATTTGGAGTTGAATTGACGCGTGAAAAGCTGATCTCTAATATAGAGATTGGAGGTGATTCAGACCTTAGAAAACTCCAAGAAGTTACTGAAAATTGTTGGAACGATATTCGCAAATCGGCAAATCTGGAAAGGAAAAAGAAATACAATGACGACAACATGGATGTTGATTGATCTGCTTTATATGGCGCACCGGGCTCGTTTTGCGTTACGAGGTCTTGAATCTGGGGACGTGAAAACGGGCATTTTATTTGGATTTTTTGAGCAGCTCTACCACGTGTGTAGCATGCCTATTTTTCAATCCAATAAAGTAGCCGTTTTTGTGGACTCGCCAGAATCTTTTCGCACTCGGGTTTTTCCGGATTACAAAAAGAAAAGAGCTTCACACCGGACCGAGGAGGAGCGGAATCAGATCACTTTAATGTACTGCCAAATTGACGAATTGCATTACGATATTTTACCGGAGATCGGGATTCCTGTGCAAACTCAGGATGGGTTGGAGTCAGATGATCTTTTAGCGATGGCGGCACTTTATTTGGAGATGATAAAGGAGCCGGGGGTGCTTGTGACGGGAGACTCCGACTTATGGCAAGCAGTTAATAATTATGTTCGGTGGTTTGATCCTCAGCGAAATATCTTACATGATGAGGAGAGTCTTTTGCGTACGAAGGGAATCACTCCATTTCAGTGGGCAAAAGTTAAGGCTTTGGGAGGGTGCTCTACTGATAATGTCCCTGGGGTGCACGGGATAGGCGAGAAAGGTGCTATTGATTTTGTTACTGGTAAAACCTTGACTAACAAGAAATTCCATCTTATTAAAAACGCCATCCAGAGTGGGGAGGTTCAAAAATGGGCTTCTCTCGTTTGTCTTCCTCATGAGAGGACGAAACCTATCAAGCTGGCTCCATATGAGTACAATCCTGATGCCTTTTTCCGTTTTTGTGAGCGGTATCAGATGGAATCATATTTGCGGGGAAGTGGGCGAAAAAAATGGGAAGCTTTTTTTAAAGGTCATTTTTCGAATATTCCAATAACTCGTCGTCGGGAAAAGCAAGGTTTGTTTATATAAAAGGTGAAGGGAGAGTATGAAAGGTTCAGTTTTTGAAAGAGAGATTTGTAAAGCTTTAGGGCGTTGGTGGACAGATGGAGAGAGAGATGACATTTTTTGGCGAACGGCGGGATCAGGAGCCCGGGCAACATGCCGTTTTAGAAAGGGGCAAAGTACTGCGGGGCAGTATGGAGACGTTTCTGCAATAGATTCTATTGGAGAGCCTTTATTGCAGGTTTTTTCGATTGAATTGAAACGGGGATACAGCGCCAATAGTTTCGGCGACATGTTTGATTTTCCGGCAAAAGCAAAGAAACAAAAATGGGAAGTTTTTTACAGCCAGGCTAAAGCTTCGGCGGAGGCTTCAGGGGCCCGTTATTGGATGCTTATTTGGAGACGGGACAGAAGGAAAGCTCTGGTTTTTATGCCTCTGGAAGTGATGATGGAAGTTGTTTTTTCTGGAAGTGGACCGGAGTCTTTTTCTTCCTTCCCGAATATTTCAGCGGCTGTGCCATTGTACGGCGATAAAATGGTTGAGGTTTCCTGTTGTGCTTTTGAGGATTTCTTAAAGCTGGTAAAACCGCAACATATAATGAAGATTTGGAAAGAATCCCAGGTCAGGAAGGAAAGAAGCAATGAAATACACTCCAAAAGAATTAGAAAAGATGGTAGTAATGAAACTGAGGATACAAAACTTTCAGGCGCATAAGGATACGATGATTGAATTTGATCGTATTACAACGATTGTGGGTCCTTCGGATATTGGTAAATCCGCTGTTTTGCGGGCACTTAAATGGGTTGCGAAAAACGAACCAAAAGGCACTTCATTTATCAGGGATGGCGAGAAGGAGGCGACGGTCACACTTTCGATCGACGGACACACCATAGAGAGAAAACGGTCCAAGACGAATAACTCGTACACCTTGGACGGAATGGAATTGAAGGCTTTTGGTAATGAGGTCCCCGAAGATGTTTCCCGGATTTTGAACCTGGGAGACCTTACTTTTCAGGGGCAGCACGATTCTCCGCTCTGGTTTGTCGAATCCGCAGGTGAGGTTTCCCGGCGTTTGAATTCGATTGTAGATCTGAGCCTCATTGATAGTTCTCTCTCTAACATCGATTCCGTGATTCGGGAGCAGCGCTGGAGGGTTCAGGAAATTGAAAAAAAGAAGGATAAGATAAAGGAAGATGGGATGAGCCTGAAATGGTCAGTTGAGGCTCATAAAAAAATACTTGAAATATTTGCGCAAAAAGAGGCTCTTGAAAAAGATAATAGGATAGCAGAAAGGATTGAAACCCTTTTGGAAAATGCGCAAAGGCGCAAGGAAGATATGGAGTCTTATGAGATTCCATTACGCCTGGCGGAAAAAGCCGTGGCTCTTGGGATTAAGTGGCAGGAAGTAGATGAGAAATGTGATGACCTTGAAAGTAAAATCAAGAAAATTGAGAGGCTTACCCGATATCTTGACAGGATGCCTGCACTCACGAAAGCAGTCGAAATGCGTTTACATGAGTGGGAGGATTTAGCGAATAAGGTGAACGGGTTACGTAATATAATTGAACGAATTGAGAGACAGGATAATTTATGCAACAACGAGAGAAAAGTAGAGTTAGAGAACTTAGAAAACAGGTATCGCAAGCTTTTGGGAAGCGTTTGTCCCCTTTGCGGCAATCCGATAAAGTCCTAGCAATTTTTTGTTCAGATATACATTTATCGGCTAGACCTCCTAGGGCTCGCAGGAATGAGCCGGATTGGTATTTGGCTATGTCAAGACCTCTTAATGAATTAAAAGCTCTCAGCGAGCGCTACGAAGCTCCTATCATATGTTGTGGCGATGTTTTTGATCACTGGCGTGCGGAGCCTGAGTTGATAAATTTTGCTATCTCAAATCTTCCTCGAATGTATGCCATCCCCGGGCAGCACGATCTTCCGTTGCACAATATCGATAAAATCACGCAATCAGCTTATTGGACGATGGTTCTGGTCGGTAAAATCATTCCAGTGAAGTATGGTTTTCCGATGTCAGCAGAAAATGATTTAGTGATCCATGGGTTTCCGTGGGGCACTACAATTTCGAGTAAAGCCGAGGAGATAAAAGAGTCCTCCAAAAAGCATGTTGCAATATGTCATCAGTACTTTTGGCAGGATGGTTGCTCTTACACGGGGGCTCCCGAAGACCAAGAAGCCAGCACTTATGCGGATAAGATCAGGGGTTACCATGCGGTTGCTTTTGGCGATAATCACAATGGGTTTTTAACTTCTATTGGTGGAGTTTCAGTGCTAAACTGCGGAGGTTTTATGCGTCGGCGGGTGGACGAAGAATTTTATGAACCAGCGGTAGGTTTGCTCTTGGAAGGCGGAGGTATTTTATTACACCGTTTTCGGTTGTCTTACGAGAGTTTTTCGGTGGATGAGGAGGAGGAGAACGGGATATTGAAGGTCCCACGCATGAATGATGTTAGTGACTTTGTTGCGGGGTTGCGAGAGTCAGTGGATAAAACTTTTGATTTCGTTCAGGCGCTTGAATTTGTTTTAGAGCGGGATAAAAAGATGATTTCAGTTGAGGTGCGTGATATGGTTTTGAGAGCTTTAGAGAGAAAATAAGGAGAAAGAATTTTATGGTAGATATTAGAGAAATCGATAAAGTGAAACGGCAGATTGAGGAAATGAAGTCCAATCTTGCCAAAGCGCAAGGGGCTCTACAAGAGACTCTTAGGATGTTGAAAGAAGACCACGGGGTAGATACCTTGGAACAGGCGAAAAAGTCACTCGGAGAGAAGCTGGTAGCCTTAGAGAAGAACGAGCTGTTATTGAAAAAAGCCTTGGAAGAATTTCAGGCTGCGTATGGCGATAAGTTGGGAGGTGAAAAATGAGTGGAAAGGTGGAAGATTCTGATAAGTTTAAAGATGATGTGGAGGCTGCCCGCAAAGTGTTGGAGGATATTAAAGAGGAGGTCAAGAAGCTTCGGGGAATGAAAGCAAAAGGGGGGAAACGTGACGTTTAGAGAATGGCTGGGTAAAAAGACTGGTTATGCTGAGGAAAACGCACATTTTAGTCAAGAATTAGACGCTATATATAGCATAAACAAATAAATAGAAAGGTATATAACATGAAAAATTATTCATTAGAAGAATTGTTCTGCGAATGGCAGAAAGCAACACCTGAAGACCGTGCTGAAGCAATGGCACTGTTACGGGGCGAAGGTAACGCTGTGGAAAATTGTTCGCAGCTGGAACGCAGTGAGAATATTTCCTGCAGGTTTTTACTGTCGGGGCATGAAAAGAAAATCAGAGAGCTTGAATCCGAGCTTACAAACTTGAAAAGGGCAAACGAAAAGTTGGAGTTGGAGGCTAAGGCTTTAAAGGATGCTGACCGGATTTTGGTCGATGTTAAGGCGATGTTTCAAAAGTTGCAAGACTCCATTTCTCCCAATTCATTGGAAGCATCATGTGGAGATGATCCTTTAATGAAGGATCATCGTGAAGCAATCAATGAAGACTGTCGAAGAATAAGGTCTCAAAAGGCAGTTGATTCTGAAAAGAATGTGAGGGCTCCTTATCTTT
>JBAZDV010000093.1:0-5020 GCA_041654195.1 Candidatus Methanomethylophilaceae archaeon
ACGCAAGACCTGGCTTACTACCACTTTTTTTAGTGGTAACGTTATAAGTTCCATCGGTCTGCTAAGAGCAATCAAATCTGATTTAATGAACGATACTGATGTAGGACCAACCGATATTGCTTGGATCTTTTCGGCATTGGGTAGTGTATATACCCCCCCGCAAGTTGGTCTGGAAATCACAGGTAAACTGGTTTCCGTCAACAGTGGATCCAACCTAAGCGTTCTGCTGGACTGCCTGGCTGGCCAGGTATGCGACGCAACCCCGAAAAACATTGCCCTGCAGGGTGTCGTAACCACATCAGATAATGACGCCCAGGCCCGAGATTGGCTGGCTTTACACGTACCCATAGGATCAAACCTAACCTTGACTCCTATTGGCAACACATTTATCATAACCAGAGGATCAGAGAATATCAATAATTCACTGGCCTCGTATCTCGCAAGCTTGCCTTTGGTTACACCCATCTCTGGTTCTACGGTAAGTGCCAGTGTGATAACCATCATCGACGGAGACTCCTTCGAAGCATCCCAGGTCTGTGCCTCGGGGCAGCTCTGCGTCACGAAACCCTTCGAAGTGAGACTCGAGGGTGTCTCTTCAGGGGAATTGTCCTATCCAAACGGCAGAACCGCTAAGACCTGGTTGTCAGATAAGATCCCACCAGGGACAGTGGTCAAATTAGTGGTCAAGGGACAGGATTCCTATGGCCGGCAAGTTTGCCAGGTTTACTACCCGGATACCGTGAATATTAACCAACTTGCCATACTCGAGGGTCAAGGGCGTGTGTGGGTTCCTGGGGCAGAGTCTCTGGTAGGTACGCAAGTTGGAATACAGTTGGCACTTACACCATGCCGATCATCCAATGCACCAGTCTCATTGCTACCATCACTTGAAATGTTGGGACCACCATCATGTAATAAAATCTACCCATCGGCTTACACCTCGACATTTGAATTTGCCGTTAGAAATAATGGTAATGCCGCATGGCATGGATGGCTTGGGGTAATTTTACACGGAACGAGCGGGGACTTTGAATACATGGGTGAACCTAAATATCCCTACACTGTTGAACCAGGCGAAACAAAGACCATAAACGCGATATTTAAAATACCGGCCAACATCGGCAACCTACGAACCTGGGATGCCGTTTTGAATAGCAAAGATTGAACCTATCAAAACCCTTAAATAGGTTCGCCCTCTTTTTAGGTATATGCCTGCAACTTTAGAGGATCTGAATATTGTTCTAGGGGCACTTGACTCCTGCAAAACGAAAGCAGAAATAGTGCGTAATATAAAGCTACCAGCCAATGTCGTAGACGAAGTTCTCGAACACCTTCGCAAAACAGGCAGGATCAGCAAAGATGAATTTTCCGATACCTTCTGCCCCATCGAGAGAGTAGCTGGGGAAATGTGTAATAGCTGCAACCAGATATGCGCGGCCATGAAGGAATAAAATGTACTCACTCCAGTACGACACAAATGAGAAACAATCGGCAAGACCAGACTTCCTAATGGATGCCTGGGTATATTATCGCAAGCAGATAGCCAAACCTGTCGAAGGCAACCTTCTTTTTGACATCCTACTAACCGGAAACGGCAAGACCGCAGGCGCGGAAGTAAAAGAAATAGCTGACGTATTTGGTTCTCTTCCCCCCAGAGGCCGCCTGGGCCGACAATGCATGGACATCGCCGTGACTTGTGACTATGGCTATCTGGCCATCCTGGGAAGCATGGACGATCTTCGAGCAGCCATCCCCACGGTCTACATGACACAGGACGGGCCGGTTCAAAAGTCGGAAGACCAGATTATGAAAGCAGAGGACATGCTACTTGCCATTTTGGGAGATATTAAGTCCCTGGGTATAACACCCCTGTTCCTCTCGAGAGATCCAATCTTTGCATACCGCACTTTACTCAAACTCATGGTCCATGACATCGCCGACGACGCGCCCATGACGCTACTCTGCAAGCCCTACAAGGACATGCACGCCATAAATATGATGTCTAACCTACCGGGCATAGGATGGGAGCGTGCAGAGGCTCTCCTGGGCCAATTCGGGTCTGTCGCCGAGTTCATGATGGCTGCCCAAGGATGCTGCGAATCCGGAGATTATACCCTATTGGAAGAAACCAAGATCAACAACCGTAAATTAGGAAAATCAGCTCAAAAAATGTTTGAAACGGAAGGTATTTGGTCCTAAGTCTCTTTGGGCTCTTCGATCACCACCGGTTTTTTCAACACAATTTTTCCACCCGTACCATATTTCCTAGCGATCATTACCAGAAGGAACATTATACTGGCAATTCCACCAACTTGTTCTGGAGTAATTACGATTCCGGGTATCAATCCAAATGAGCTAAGCAGACCAAAAACTAGGCCTACAAAGGCAACCATTTCCGTATAGGACTCCCATGGCATTTTTTCGTCAGATATTGGCATTTTCTTCTCCTAATCAACATGACTAAATGCATTCCGGCGCATTTGTTCCGTTTTCGCCTTGGCCGCGGCAATGCCGGCCATCCCAGCAGCTACGAATGCTGGATTGGTCTTTCCTGGCTTGGGTTTCGGAGGATTCATTCTCAGTTCAGCAGCGGCCATGTCCTGATCCATCTTGGTCTGCATTTGGGCAATCCGCATTAGCTGATCAGCGGTACGTGCTTGAGCCGCAACAGAAGACCCAGATGGGAGTGATGTAGTCCCAAAAGTCGTGGCCGGATTACAAAGGCCTAGATCCCGTTCAACTGCTGGGGCGATTGGGCACTTTAGGATTAACTTCCCAGCGACACATTCTGTCGTGCACCCATCCCTTGACATTGGATAACTTGCCATGTTGTTATGTTACATTTACACATTAAAATAGTTTTCCTAAACCATACCTATCACAAACTTTAAATATGTTTGAGTTCTTTTTAGTCATGTGTTAGCCCTATGAAGATAGAATTAACGCGAGGATTGGTAACGCAGGTGGATACGGAGTTTGATTTTTTGGATCAGTATAAATGGTATGCTTTAAAAGTGAATACCAACGCAAATTTTCAATATTATGCGGTTCGTAAAATAAGTATAAACCGCGTACAATCAATCATGTATTTACATCGTGCCATTATTGAAATCAAACTGGGTAGACCACTTCTAAGAATTGAACAAATTGATCATGTCAACCACGATGGATTAAGAAACACCTTAGATAATCTGCGAATCGTAACAAGTCAACAAAATAAGATGAATCAACGGAGACAAAATCGATACACATACAGTCAATTTAAAGGAGTAACTTATTGTAAAAATCGCTCTAAATGGAAAGCGCAAATACAAAAAGATGGAAAAAACATGCATCTAGGCTGCTTCGTATCAGAAAAAGATGCGGCCCACGCATATGACACCGCAGCAAAATTATATTTCGGTGAGTATGCTTGTTTAAATTTCACGGAGAAACTGGAATGTTAACCCCACATTTTGAAACACAATCGGAAGACTTCAATACAGCATGGCTGCAGGTTCTAAGGAACTGCCTCAAAGGAAAGTCAATCGTCTTTGGCGATCAGACCCACATGAAGCATGCCTTAGATACCTCTCAGACCATTATTTTGAAAGGGAGTGCCATCGAACAGATCGAAAAATGGACCATCCACCCCGATAATCCATTCAAGCTGGTCAAACAGTATTGTGAAGAATTTACCTGGGAATATCTAAAAGCCTATGATCTAAAGCCCGAGGATGCCAAATTCGCATACATGTACTTCGATAGGCTCGCCCGGTATAATGGATTCATCGACCAGCTCAAAGCAATGAGAGATGATCTGGAAGTTCAAATCGCCACCGGCATTTGCTCAAACCGCAGCCAGGCTATCACTTGGGAACCGGGAGCGGATATAGGCAACGTCGCAAGTCCCTGCCTGCAGCGCATAAGGATTCGCCATGAGGGTGATGGAAAGGTATCTGTTCATTTCAGTTGGAGATCCAGAGACGCCTGGGGTGCCTGGCAGTCAAATCTTATCGCATTGATTGATATGATTTATCGGTATGTACTGGATCCAAATGATAGCATAATCGAAGTCGTTATGGACAGCAATGATTCCATTCATGTCTATAATCCAGATATGCAAGCTGCAACCAGCCTGGTAAAAAAGTCATTTTTCCGAGGCATGTGAATGGTTTTTGAACGTACTACCAGAACCCTTCACCTTTTAGAGAGGGATAAAAAGACACCACAGGACCGAATTATCATCTTAAACAAAGAAATCGCCCTGGTGGCCTACGGGCTGCTGCAGGCCCGCATCTTCACTGCCGAAGCTGCAGCGCTGCGGGGCAATGCAATCTTAGAACTGGGTGATGCCATGGTCCAAATGGAGATGTTGTGCCATGATTTAGGACTAAAACCGGCCGATGTCTTGAAGCAAGGTATCCAACACACATTTGAACGATTCCAAGACTTTGAAGCAAGGGGTTGGGGAAAGAGATGATATCAGTTGGAATAGATGGTATAGATATCGGTGAAGCCGATTTCGATGTTACACCAAATATCTACAACTATGCCAGACTTGTAAATGCTATCGAACCTACCGTGTGGTTTTTTAACGTCAAAGATAACGTAGATTCGGTCGCCTTCAAAATCGAATGGGAGGATGAGTTCAAACGGTTTATTTTAACCAGATCAGATATAGGATTGGAGCTTTACATCCGATTAAACGACCAATGGGCAAACATACTGCGTACAATACCCAGATTCACCAAATGGGTCTCGGACGAGCCTATGGCCATGCTAGCATACCCAGATGGACGTGTTATTCCTATTAAACCTCTCAGAGATGCCGTTCGGGCAGATGTATTAGCTAACCTACAGTCGTTTATCGATAGCGATGGCATATATCCTGACTGTGATAGCTGTATGGAGAATTGGTAACTATGAAAATCCAGATTCTCGACGCTACCTACAATTACGACCCGCATGGATTTCCAGTAATTGTACTTTATGGAATCACGGTTGACGGAACACCCGTTGAAAAGCGTGTCACCGGATT
>JBAZDV010000094.1:0-4994 GCA_041654195.1 Candidatus Methanomethylophilaceae archaeon
TATTGAGTGACTGGTGTTTTGCTGCGTATGCGAAATCTGCAATTGCTGCCTCTCCTGCTGCGAGCTTGTATGTTGTGATGAAAGCCATCGAGATCTGCATTGCTGCATGTCTTGAGGTTGTTGCTCCATCCATGATACGTCCGACGATGGTCGGGACACGTACTGCTTGCATGAGGGTGTTTCCAACTGCTGCCTTCAACTGTTTTGCATGCTCTTTAGAGAACTGCTTGTTGATGTCGATGACGAATCTTTTGTCGATCTCGTCGATCAATTCATCGTTTCCGCTGAAGACTTTCACATATGAGTCGTATACGAGCGCAGGGTTGATCTCAGCCATGTGCTCCTGAACGACTGCTCCACCGGGCATAGTGTGGTTAACTGCCTCGAGGTACTCGTTGATTGTCTCGGGAGTAACTTCTTTTCCCATCCTTCTTTCGATGGTCTGGTGAGGTGAGTCGAGACCGACAAGGATTGTCCTCCTTATGTCGTCCCATGCCTGCTGGATTGCCGAGTTGTTTACACAGTGTAAATCATCTGGCTCTACGAACATGTCGGTATGCGACAGCTGGTAAGGCATCCAGGACCTCTGTCCGAGTGGGACACCAATATCCTGGTTCATCATGGGGATTCCACGGGCCTTGGCGATCTTGTTTGCCGCCTCCACGAATTCTACTTTCCTCTTTGACTGTTTCCAGCCGCCGTAGCAGTAGTATTTCGTGTACATGTCGGTGGGTTCTTCCTTGAACTTTTTCTTACACGCTGCCATGAACATTTTTTCTTTTGCCATGTTTATATCCCCTTAACTTTGTAGGGTTGGTAGCCACCAAGGGTTCTCAATTTGTGGATCCTGAGTCCGTACATGGTAACTTCTTTGTCGTCTCTCATATCAACGCCGTCTGCTCTGAAGATGGTCGTCCTTTTCTTAAGGTCATCCAACTTTGCGGGCTTTCCGACGGAGATCTTCCTGTCAAGGGGCAGTGCGACCTGGTCCTTGACGTATACGACCTCTTTCTTCTTATCGTCCCAGACGTACCTCTGCCAGGCATCGAACATAAGTCCGTGCTCGTCCAGACGGCATGCATGTCCGTGAACGGTTGCGCCCCTGATTCCGGTAAGAGCCGGGTCAAAGGTCTCATTGTCGATCATTTCTTTCGCGAGAACCTCAAGGTCCCTCTCCCTCATCTCAATGATCTGCCTTCCAGATAGAGTACCTGTGTCAAGTCCTCTGTATCTGGAAAGGTACATCCATGCCCTCTGATAGGGTGAGATAGGAGCGAAATATACCGAGTCCGTGAACTGAATATATCTTACACGGTCTCCGTGTTTTGCTCCCTCAATAGGCGTAACGAGCGCTCTTATGGGGCAGTTAGGTTCTTTTCCCTCCTCAATTGGGGGGTGTATGGATTTGTACTCCTCTCCGGGGTTACGGTGACCCATAAGCCTAACTACGTCGTCCATAGAAACGTCACGCAGTTTCTTCAGGTTCTGTTTCGGATCCATGTATCTGCGCCTGTTCTTGGCGGGGATGCTGGTTCCGGGATAAAATTGTCTTTTATAAGCCATGTTTAGCACCTTCAATAATAATCCGATAGTGTGGGTCTGTATTTCGAGTATCTTCCGACCATCAGCGTATATCCGAAAGGAATCTTGTCCTTAACGGCCGCATCGATCTTATCTACAGTCGCCTTGAGTTCCTCGTCATCAGCGACATCCAGTTCAATGAGGATGTCTCCGACAAGATGGCAGAGCTCTATTTCCTTGTCTCCGAACTTGATAACTTTACGCTCGGAATGATTGTTAGACAACCCTTTGTTAGGTCCGCTACCAATCATTGCAGGAAGGCTCTCACCTTTCAGATTGATCTGTCTTATATTTTCCACAGTCACAAGCGCATTGAGCACAGTCTCAGTGGTATCTGCTGAAAGCAGACGCGTGGTCGTTATCCTGACCTCAGGGAGCGGTACACCCGCGTATGTTGACTCTGAATCATTGATACTCGTCATATAACATCACAACTTTTTCGCGATTTTCTTGGCCTCCGCGCCAACCATTTGCATTGGTGAGTTGAATTCTTTCATGTCACCGAATACTTCTCTGAACATTCCAGACGTTGCCTCTGCTGAGAAGGTCTGTGTTCCGCCATCAAGACAGTTAGCTGCTGTGACTGCTGGAATAAGAACTCCCTTTGAGTGCTTCGTAACAACGTGGTTTCCGTGGAACAGACCTGGTCCTCCGCCTCCATAGATGGAGTGAGAGAAGAATGACATTCCAACACAAACACCCATTGAACGACCGTAGTCCACTGAGGGCAATCCGGTCTCGTGCTCAAGAAGGTCGTTGTAGTAAAGAATTGTCGAAGGCGCACCCTGACAAGCCCTTGCTGCTCCTACGTTTACCATTACTGCTGCGACCTGTCCTACGGCTGCATATGCATTCCACAGGGGGAGATCGTTCGTGGTGTAGACCTTGTATCCGCTCGGAAGGGTCTCTTTCACCTTGATGACACCGTCTTCGATTGCGTTCTCCATAAGAGACTCGATGACGGTACCTACAGTTCCAGTCTTTCCATTCTTCTTGACCATGGTGTAGAGCATGTTGTTTGCGTTCAGTCCCTGGTATGCGAGTGCGAGGAGGTGTCCTCTCTCGAATGGACCAATTGCGTCACCCATCTCAAATGCGCCAAGCTGCTCAAACAGTGCTGACAGGGCAACTCCCTGCATGGCATTCCTGCCGACCAGTGCGACCACGTGGTTTGACATGATATTCCTGAGTGCATATCCTGCTCCCTCGTTGTTCTGAGGAACTTCAAGGATAGATTTTACATTTGCACCCATAAAGGTAACACTCTGTGGATATCTTCCCCAGACCGCACCTTTAACCATGTTGGCCTTGTACATCGGAATCTTGAACTCATCGATGATGGCCTGTACGGTCGCTGCCGCAGTTGCTGTGAATCCAGTTGTATACTCGACTCCAGCGCTCAGTCTCGCTTCAGGAACGACAACGACGAGACTCTTGCCGTCGGATTTAATCTCGACAACAGTGTCATCGCCAGACGTTACCTGGATCATATCTTTGATTGCGCCCGCAATCTTCTTTGCGCTTTTTACCAGTGGGATGTCGATCTCTTTTCCTTTGATGATACATCCGTCGCCGCCCATCGAACCGGTCTTGAGTGATTTCTCAATTCCAGCGAGATTGACTGCCACGGTTCTCTCTGTCAAGGATGCGAGTTTCTTAATCGCACCGTTGCGCAACGGGCTGATGGCTTCTAGAGGAACCTGCTTCGCGATGCGTTTTCCCCTATCGTCATACAAGTCTATTACGTCCTCGTATTTTGGCATTTCATACCTCCATTTTTCTTATAAATCGGCAAAAGGCGAACCAATTTGCCTCCCCTTGCGAGAAACCCCAATCGAATGTAAGAATATAAAGGCATCATAAAATGCGATTATACGTATGTTAACTCGTAAATTAGCAGTCGCTGTGTTGCATTAAAAAAGCGTTGTTATTTGAATTTATGTACAAGATTTGATATTTAATGCTTTGTTATTATAACATCGAATTACTGTTTTTAGACCATTTTCCAAATAATCTCATACCCTCACGCTCCGAATCCATCGTTGCAACTTCTAGACCGGGCACAATCATCCTTACTGTAGGAACACCAATTTCTGGTCTTGTGAGATCCACGACAATGACTTGTTTAAAACCATTATCCACTAGGCTGCTCAACACCACTTCGATATCATCGAGAACATAGGGTGTTGAAAAATTTTTCATATCCGACAAATTGATATTCTTCTCACAATCAGCATACCAAACCCTGTTGATCGCCTTTACTTTATCATAACCCATCTCTTTGGTGATCTTCTGAAGATTGGCATTTACTTTCAGACCATGCTTGTGTGTCGTTCTGCTTTGCGCAACCTCTGTAAGTGCTCTTACCGCTGCGATCTCCGGATTAAGATGCGTACCGACCCCTATACTCAACAACTCGGGGTCTTTTGTTGCCACATCATCGGAAGCAGCTCCTATCGTCGGAATTCCAAGATCGCCTGTCAGATCTTTTAAATGAATTTTCACACCATTTTCTTCAAATCTTCTCAAAAGCTGTGCCGCAACCGAGTTCTCATTGTCAATGATTATATCCGCATTTGCAAAATTACGGTTTTCCGCTATCGACCATGCATCTCTCTCGATCACTTCGAACAATGCATGAAGAACTGCTTCCTCGATTGTATTTCCAGAAGCCAATCCGTTCGTATGAAATCTAAATAATTGCAGATCGGTGTCCGGGTAGTATGGATAAAATGCCGCACATGCGGGAACCCATGTTTCCTGTCCACTGAATAGATCAAAACCTGTAACCCATGCTATTTCTGCACCATCCACATAATCCAATACACGAAGAGGTAGGATCAGATCTACAGGATTGACGGTCGGACCATTCTCCTGTGCTTGTGCAATGGTTCCATAGATGATCTCATCTGACTCCCTCTGCTCTGCACTATATCTTTCCATTGCCTCCATCACCGCAGAGGCCTTTGCTTGTTCTACCGTGGGTCCTTTTCCGTTATAATTGCCAAATGTACCTTTTGCGGTCTTTTCGCGATAAACTGAAAAAACAGGGATTCCGATGTTGTCCATTCCTGTGATATCTTCTAATGGGTCCATTCCGGCTTTTTTCAAAAGTGGGATCACTCTGTCAAGGGTCTCTTTCGGAAGAACGGTCCTTATTCCAGCATCAGCGGATACTTTTGGACAGCGTTGAAATTGCATAGCACATCATACCATTAACGATAATTAACCTTTAGGCTGTTCAAAAGAATCCGAATAAATTGCCAGATCCGCATTGACGTTCATTGTGACACGTTCCACAAGGATGTCCACCTCAACATTCTTGATGCTTGGCATCTTCAAAAGTTTGGTTTGGATCATCTCATACAATTCATCTACGGTTCTGGTATATATCTCGCATATGATATTGTGAT
>JBAZDV010000095.1:0-3322 GCA_041654195.1 Candidatus Methanomethylophilaceae archaeon
ATCGGAATCAATTTGATAAAAGGACACGGGCAGGATAAACCGGCTATTTAAGGAGGCAACATGAAAAAATATAAATATCTACTTTTAATTGTTTTTATTTGTCTTGCGGCCACTGTTATATGGGCCGCAGATGGCACATACACAACAGGTTTTTACATTCAGCAGGGTGGGGATAGGGCTGTTGTAGCTTCCGGTGGTTCACTTGATGTTGAAAGTGGCGGAGAAATTGATATTGAATCCGGTGGTTCCCTTAAAATTGCCGGTACAGCCATAACCTCAACAGCAGCAGAACTTAACAAACTGGCAAGCCTAAGTGGTGATGTGCTGAGTACTACCAATACAAAGACAGTCACCAATAAAACTCTTTCCGGTGCAACTTTTACTGGAACAATAGCATCCACAGCTACACATTCAGGGGGTACATATACCGGCTCAACATTAACATCTCCTGCTATAGCCTTTGGCGTAGCATCAAAAGTATTCTCAGCCGGTGAAGATTGGACATTATCAGCATCGGAGGCAACAGCCGTATTGCTTACCCTGTCAAGTGGAAGCGGTACTCCATCAATAGTAGATGCGATCACTGGTGAAGGAGCTTTAAAGATTGTACGTAATGCATCAAATGTGTCTGTAACGCTGAAAGTGAGCGGACAGACAGGGGTTGCAGTGGCAAGCGGTAAAACAGCAATTCTGATTAACAACGGCACTGATTATGTTCGTGTAACAGCGGACGCAACGCACTAAACGATATGGGGGGAGTAAAATCCCTCCTATCAAAAGGATAACATGACCAAAGCGGCACACATAACAGCACTTGCAGGATTGATTATAATCCCCTTGTATGTCCTTGCAAGCGTAGTCCATCAAGGGCATGTCAATATGATGATGCTGGCGTGCTTTGTCGGCCTGTCTCTTTCTTTACCAAATAAATGGCTATCTGGATTCGGGCTTTACATCTCTGTGTGGTGGCTTACAGTCTACTTGATGGTGTTTTCAGGCATGTTAGACATTGTATTTAATGCAGTAACCATAGATGCAGCATTATTTCTTATATTTGCATCAGTTATTTTCCTTGCCGTGTATCACAGTAAATACAGCAATAATACATGGTTTAATATCATCTGTATATCTGCACTTATCCAATGTGCAATAGGCATCCTGCAATATTTCAATCTTGATCTTGTATCATGGGGATTATCACATTTTGTCAAAGTGGAGGGAGACTTCCCTTTTAACACCCCATGTGGCACGCTCGGAAACCCTAACTTCCTCGGGGCTTATGTGGCGATAGCAACACCTTTATTTATCCGTGATAAGTGGTTTTGGTTTATCCCTGTTCTATTTTTTACTCTTTATATTGCTCATACATCCATGGCTGTAATGGCTGTAGTGATAGGCTTATCATATTTTATAGGTGGCTGGAGGCTTGTGGTGGTATCTTCCCTTTGTATCATCCTATACGCAACTCTGGTTAATCCTCATGATGGTTTCGGTAATGAACGTGTGGGGATGTGGATAGACGGCATACAGAAGATAACTCATTCATGGGAATCAATCCTGTTCGGGTTCGGACCGGGCATACAGTGGAAGGCCGGAGATCAACTCCATAACGAATATTTAATGACTGTCTGGAACTACGGGTTAATAGGCCTAACATTCCTAATAGGGTTCATTTTTACTATACATAGACAAAACAGGTGGTTGTTTACAGCTTTTATTATCCTCTGTGTAGATATGATAGGCAACCATGCCTTACATACTACCCCTACGGCACTTTTGGCGGTGGTGATAATTGCATTGATAGAAAGGGAACGGAATGAAAAACAAAGAGCATAACGACAGGCTTTGGCTAACCCTATCATTTCTTACTGTGTTTATTGCAGCAGCAGGAACGGTAGCCGGTTATATTTGCCTGTTGTCAATAATTTATGGGGGTACATAGTGAAAAAATATATATGGATATCTATTGTTTTGGCGGTTCTTATCCCTTGTCTTTTACTGGCGACAGGGACGGTGACACAAACATATACACCTATTTATAGCAGTGAGGGCAATACAAACCTTGCTACATTAACCATGGTCTTAACCTCGGATGCTTCAGGCAATGCAAGCGGGGAAACAAACATGACTATTACAGACCAAATTGCAGGGAAGTATATCGTTACTGTTACAACAAACCCTGATAACACGAATGCTCCCACGGCAAGCTATGATATTACCATTACAGATGAAGACGGAATTGATGTTATGGGCGGTGCGTTGCAAGACCGGAGCGCAACAGCTTCAGAACAAACCGTTCCGGCGTTACTATCTGGCGTATACCTACCAAGACCTATAACAGGTACATTAACAGCGAATATGACCAGTGCAGGAAGCGGTAAAACATCAACCATGACAATCATAATGGAGAGGTGATGCTAACCATCAACAGGGGCGACCAAAAATAATCAAGGCCACTGTCTGGATTGGGCATCTTCAAAAGTGGGCTGTTAACATGGAGTATGAACCAGACCTAACAGGGATTGAAGTGGTGGATAGTGTAGAACCAGAAGAAATGGAGGAAAGGGGGTAAGGCATGGCAAACGGTTTTATTGTGGTGGAAAGAGAGGACTGGGAAAGAGCTACGAAGGAAGACCGTGATTTGATGGTTTATAACACTCTTAAAAGCATAAATGACCGTATTGCCAAGCTGGAAAAACAGGTAATGTTCCGAACAGCACTTAATTTTTTTGGTTGTGTATCCGGTGGTGCATTGGGAATGTTTGTTATCCATTTATGTAGAATTAAGCCGTTTTGAGGCAAACATGAAAGTTATCCTTATCCGGTGCAGATGTGGCAAGGTAAAACGCTATGGTGAGTGGATAAGACCTGTTGGGAAGGATTTGGAATTAATAGAGCAGAACTACAATAACATAACGTGGCAATATGAGCAATGTGATGTATGCAGGAAGAGGAAAGAAAATGACACTTAAAGAACTCCTTATTAAGCATGAAGGCAAACGGTACAAACCTTATTTGTGTTCAAAAGGTAAATGGACAATAGGCATAGGACATAATATTGATGCAAAGGGGTTGCCTCATGATATGCAGTCATATCTGACACAGTACGGCAGGATTACGGATGTTATGATAGACATTCTTTATGAGCAGGATGTTAATGAGGCGATAGAAGATTGCCTTAGGCTATATAGCAATTTCAAAGGTTTTTCAAAGGGCAGGAAGAAAGCACTGATAGATTTCCTATTCAATATGGGCTTCAGCAGGGCAAGAAAGTTCATCAAGGCAAACAAGGCGATAAATGAAGGACGATGGGAGGATGCAG
>JBAZDV010000095.1:3332-4948 GCA_041654195.1 Candidatus Methanomethylophilaceae archaeon
AGTTGGAGACCGGGCGGACGAAGTAATAGAAATGCTGGTGAATGGATAATAAAAATAAAGAGGTGAATATATGAACTGGGGAGACGTAGTAAACACTATTTTATGTAATTTTGCAATTCCGGTAATGACGGCTTTTGTGCTTGGGTTAATAGGCGTAGCAATCGCAACGCTCAAGAAAAAGTGGGGGCTTGAACTATCAGAACAGACCGAAACGGCAATCAAGAGCGCAGCTAAGGTGGCTGTCCTTGCAATGGAAGAGAAAGCGGCTGCTTATGCCGTGAATCAGGCAGGGAAGATAACCGGTGCTGAAAAGTTTGCAACTGTTGTGAATGAACTTATAGGTAAGTTCCCTACACTTACAGAGAAACAGGCCGAAAAGTATGCCAATGCCGCCATTGCTGTTCTACCAGGCATAGGTGCAACAGGTGAAAGTAAGGGGGCTATGTGAGCATTTATGCTGTTCTTGCCATTGTGGCAATCATAGCAGGCTTACTTGTATGGGGTGGGCTTGCAGTCTATAAGGCAGGTAAAAGGAAGGGTGCATCCAATGCGATTAATGAATATAAAAATAAAGCAGCTTCTACTGTTGAGCGCATTAATAATCATACTGATGACGGCTTCAGCGTGCGAGACAACAAGACCGATTGGGGCGACTTGTCCGATACTTGAATATGGGTGGAGTCCGGTTAAACAGATGATGATAAACGGGAAAATGGAGCAGGTGAAATGTATGACAATAGAAGACGCTGAAAGATTAAGGGTATGGATGATAACAGTGCAGGAGATGAATTAATGAAGGCATCCCTTTACGCCGCTCCAACCATTGAACCTATCACGCTTAACCAGCTTAAACTTCACTTGCGTAGTGATTCACAGGCACTGTCTGAAAACATTGTCTTGAACACTTCAATAGCCGCTGGTTCACATCCCGTAGTGACTGCCTACACTTTGAAGGGTGCAGGGGTGAACGTCCTCGGTAAAAGGGCTGTGGTGTTCCTTCAGCCGGTTAATAATGGTACAGGTGGAACAGTAGACGTAAAGATTCAAGAAAGTGATACAGATGTTGACACTGCTTATGCAGATTGGACAGGGGGGGCATTCACACAGGTTACAGAAGCGAATGATACTGTAATACAGGAAAAGGAATATACAGGAGTAAAGGGCTACATAAGGGTTATAGCTAAAACTCTTGTTGCTGATTGTGAGTTCGGCGTGTCAATCATGGTTGATTCAGGAAATACGGCTGAAGATAATTTATTGACAGATTTAATTCAGGCGGCCCGTGAACTCGTTGAAGATATAACAGGGCGGGCCTTATTTACTCAGACATGGGACTATTACCTTAACGAGTTCCCTGATAAGGATTATATCAAGCTCCCTTTCGGGAATCTTCAATCTGTTTCATCTGTTAAATATAAGGATTCGGATGGAGTAGAAACTACGTTAACAGAGAACACGGATTACATTGTTGAAACAAATGGCGAAGGAGTAGGACGGATTGTGTTGCCATATGGTGAAAGCTGGCCCACATTTACTGCATGGCCTTCTAATCCTGTTACTGTCAGGTTTGTATGTGGTTGGACAACAGCAGCTAATTTGCCAAGTAAGATAAGAAC
>JBAZDV010000096.1:0-4914 GCA_041654195.1 Candidatus Methanomethylophilaceae archaeon
GTAATATTGACAGCGGACCCGAAAAACGATTCATATACCCTGAAGCTTTACAATCAGGCCGGCAATAAGGCTGTATTGTCCGGAGAGTGTAATTTTATGGGGCAGGCGCATGTAATTATGGAGGCCATCTATAATTACAAATACCTGATATGGGGGCTTGAGTACCTGACAGACGATTATATATGGATGTCGTGGGCTGATCCGGAAAGGGCGGGTGTAATGCCGATGTTTATGACAGATGATAAAAAAGAAGTTGATCGAATGGTGGTGGTGATGCCTATACGGAAGTTTTAAAACGCAGAGTCAAGAGGATCGAGGCACGAAACACGATTGTCGATTTTAGTATCGTGATTTTGATCCTCTTAATGCGACAATCCGGTGACAAGTCCGGATGAGCAAATAAGGGAAGGAGAAAAAAGATGGAGAATCAACACACAGGACTTCAGGAGCTCACGGGGCAGGAGTCGGGGATCGTAGTTTATCCGGCCGCCAAGATGGGTATTGTCTGTAATTGGAGCAGCAAGGATGGATTACCGAGGATGCTTGAGGCGGCGGTAATATGGTCCGGAGAATCGATTCCGGATGCACCTGCCAAACGGTATGGGTATGCAGATATGGCGGAGATTTTTAAGAATCTTGAGATCATAGACACAAGCGAGGATCGAGGCGGGGATGTATTGCCTCATATATCGGGTAAAGTATTTGACCTGGGTGCCGTAGTAGTAATAGCGCCTGATGACTGGGCCTGACAGGATAATAAAACAGGGGAAAGGGGGTGATAGATGAGATGTTTGAAGTGGTCACAACAGACGGTGACCGGCAGCACGTGTCCGGAAAATACCTGAGCGAGGTATTAGCCAGGGCAGTAGCTGTAAATACCATGAGCAATCTGCAGTGGGCTGGTTTCTCTGGTACGGTAACTGTTTATAAGCTTGATTCACAGGGTTGTAGGGTCGATATATTGCCGGTCGAGGCTTGACACCCGACACCCGACAATCGAGCAAAGAAGTGGTAGTATCCTGACACGGCCGAAGCAGTTGTCAGGGCATCAAATAAGGGAAGGAGAAAAAAAATGGTAGATACGATTAAAAAATATCTCTCTGTTCGGGAAGTAGCGGACAGTAAAGGGGTCACGACAGCTTACATCAGGAAACTGATTCGAGATGGGAAACTGCCGGCGATCAAAGTGGGGCTCCAGCATATCATAGCAGAAGAAGATGCAGCGGCCTTAAAAATAGGAAAGGATAAGGAGGGTTGAAAGAATGGATCATGACAGGATCATTACTGCTGATGGTCCTGTATGTGATTGTTGCGAGGTTTATCCCTGCGGCGATAATCGAGGCACGAAAGAAGAGAGGTGAGCAGGATGGAAGACAATAACGAATATACAATAGAAGGAAAGCTGTATTTCCCGGAGCTGTATTTTGAGCTGAGCTATGAAGAGGCGGAGCTAATAATGAAAGACAGAAAGGAGCGGAGGTTTATAGGCAGGACAATATCCGGAAACACGATTGTCGGGACTCTGGCCGGAGACGGAGCCTGGCCGCGGATAGATTTACAGAAGGATACCAGGGGGATATATGCAAAAGAAGACAAAATATCCGGGGCGTCAAAACATGGGGGGTTGTGGTTCAATCATAATACGGTCATGTCGCGGGTATGATTGCAGGGAGGTAAAAAACACGGATCAGGTGGCTGAGATGTCATTCGGTCCGTGTTTTATTTTGTTAGCAGTGTGTTAGCAGTGTGTTAGTAATATGTTAGTTATCCATGTGTTTTCAGGGGTTTTGTCTGATTTAATATCTGTAAATCTGAGGTCATGTAGTGGTGCTGTATGTTTAAAGGCCATATTATAGCCGTGTTTATTAGATTCGCTTATTGATTGATATTTTCTGCTCTTCCATTGTTCAAAGATCACTGCAAATGTAACATCAGCAGTGTTAAGTTTATAGGGTGCGTTGTTATATTCCGCCAGGGCGCTTAAAGCCTGTTCTTTTTTAGTATAGTATCCTATGGCTTTGATTTGATGTTTTCCATCGTCATCATAACCGATCGTCTTACATGCTATATATGGCTTCCTGCGGTTGCCGGGAAGCTTATAAACTGATCCATACCCGATCATTAAATTTCGATTTTGTAAATATTTTTATTAGATTAGATTTGAAAAATTTATTGACATTTAGATTTGTTCTAAGTATACTGATGTTAGATTTATTCTAAGTTTATTAGAATATTTATAAGATTGGAGAATAGCTATGACAGTCGGACAGAAAATCAAGGAACAGGTTCTCGAAAAAGGTTTGAAGCAGTATTACATTTCAAAAATCACAGGAATATCACCAAGCAAGTTAAATCTATCATTAAATGGAAAACGCAATTTCAGCTATGAGGAATTGGAGATCATGTGTTGGGCTCTGCAGCTCGACATAGGTGCTTTGTTAATTCCTCATCCCCCCGTAAAAAAAGGAATTAAATCATGAAGGTCAAGGAAGTCGCGGCATTGTTAGGTAAATGTCAGCAGTTTGTCCGGGTTGGCCTGCATCGTAACTTATTGCCGTTTGGTGTCGCGGTAAAGATGAGTTCTAAGTGGACGTATTACATCTCTGAGCAGAAGCTTCGGGAATTTATTGGGAAAGGAGAGGCTCGATGATCGACAAAGTAACATTATCAGGATTTCAGGCGCATAAAGAGAGTAAATTTGAGTTTTTACCGGGCCTCAATATCATAATAGGTCCGAGCAACACAGGCAAGACAGCCGTGCTTCGGGCTATACGCTGGGTGGCACAGAATGAGCCCCTGGGCGATGCTTTTCTTAATAAGGATATGAAAACATGCGCCGTGACAATCGAGGCAGGAAACACGATTGTAGCGCGTCTGAAAGGGTCATCCGGAAACTCATACATAATTGACGGAGAAACATATCAGGGTTTCGGAACAAAAGTGCCTGATGAGGTTTATGCGGCTATCGGGATGCGAAAAGCGACATTCGGGGACGGGGATGCGTGGCTTAATTATGCGTCACAGTTAGATGCTCCTTTTCTATTGTCGGAAACATCGGGTCAGGCCGCCAGGATACTCGGGAAGCTTGCAGGAACAGAAGATCTCGATGCGGCAAGTAAGCTCTCGAACAGCGATCTTATCAAGTCGAGGCAGGATGCTCAGAGCTATAAAAACCAAAAGCAATTATATAAGGAAGAGTTACAGCAATATGAGGGGCTTGATGAATTAAAAGTCCTGAGCGATAAAGCCCTGGCGCTTGATTCGGACATATCTGATCGAAAGTCGAGACTCGAGGCGCTGATTAAACTGCATAAATCCCTGACGGACAATACCGATATCCTGAGGGAGTTGTCTGAGGCCGTGTATCTGATAAGGCTTGTGGATATTGAGCCGGTAACGGACAGGCTCATGCGGTTAAGGGGTTTGATTGATGTGGCTGATGTGGCGGCGGATATCGGCTTACAGTTATCCAGAGTCGTAAAAAGATTGTCGAAAGTCGAGGCCCGGTTGTCGTGCGAGTTATTATCGGCGGCGGAAAAACGATATGAGAAGTGCCGGGAATTGTCAAGGGTCTTATGTGCTGCAGAAGAAAATCAAAAAGCATTGTCCATAGTCGAGAAAAGAGCCGTAGCGTTATCTGATCTTAATGATGTATCGGGGCTCGAGGGTCGGGCATCGAGAGTCGAGATATTACGCAGTATAAAAACAGGCCTTAAAAACAATACTGAAATAACAGCCAGGCATATTTCATTGTGTGATGTGTGTATGTCGGTCGGAGATACACAGGGTATTGAGGGCCGTGTACAGAGAATGAAATCCTTTTTTGGTATTTGTGAACAGATTATTGACAAGGACAGACAGATAGATAGGGCTGAGGAGACATATAAGACAGTACAGGGCGATATTGTGTCTGCGGCTGAGAATTACAGTAAGCATCTGCAGGAGATAGGTAAATGTCCTGTTTGTGGGTCGGAATTATCAACAGAAAATATTAAAAAACATATAAAGGAGCTGATAGCATGATTACTTCGATTGCGGAAATTAAAATCAAGGACTATAAGGCATTATTGGAAAGGGCGAAAATCGACAAGGCTAAAGCCGAAATGCAAATACAGACGCTTAAGGAGCAGCGCGAGGAATACTTGTCGAAGCTCGGGGAATATGGCTTAACGGAAGAAAAACTGCCGGAAGAGATAGAAAAGCTCTCAAATGAAATCACGGAGGATATTAAAAAGCTTGATGAATGGGCTGAGGAGCTTAAGGCGGTGCTTGAATGAATACCGGAGATCTGAGGCTTTTTGCGAGCAGGATAGACAGAAGGCTCGGTGAACGGGCGGCGGTTGAAAAACAGCTCGCTCTGGCTGAGGAGCATGAGAAGCAGGCCCTGGCGGATATGGAATTATATCAGAAGGTCATAATCCTGTTTCAAAAGACTTCAGAGTATGCCAGGCGGCAGATGAAAGTAACTATTGAGACAATAGTTACTAATGCTCTGCAGGTGGTTTTTGGTGGTGATATCTTTTTTGAGATTGCTTTGGGTACACGTGCCGGAACGGCATCAGCTGAGTTTTTTGTAATAGAAGACGGACTCAGGGCTTCTCCGATCGATGCAAAGGGCGGGGGTTTGGTGGATGTGATTGCAACAGCTCTGCGCCTGGCGGTTCTTGAGCTGTATCAACCGAGAATTGAGGGTCCGATCCTATTGGATGAGCCGGGGAAGATGGTATCCGCTGAGTATGCTGAGAATTTTGCGTTTTTTATTAAAGAATACTGCCATAAGGTTGGCAGGCAAATAATTATGGTTACTCATAATACAGCACTTGCGGCGGCTGGTGACAGAACATTTCAGGTATCTATCGATAATGGTGTGTCGGAGGTAGTGCGGATATGACTTTGACAATAGGTTCATTGTTT
>JBAZDV010000097.1:0-4912 GCA_041654195.1 Candidatus Methanomethylophilaceae archaeon
TGATATGCAACATACTAATCGGGAGGGCTGAATAAGCCCTCTTCTCTTTTGAAAGGAGATGATAACAATGTTGCCGAAATCAATGCGAGAGTGGGTGGTGTTGAAAGGGCGTGATATACCTATACGTCAGTTCAGGCCAGTAATCAGAGACAAAGACGGCACACCGCACATAAGTTTCAACACAACCGAGACCACTCTAAAACTCATGAAAATGCACGCTTACAGGATATGGGAATGTGATTCTTTCCAACAGCCTATCGAAGAGATGAAACTCATCCACGACAAGATAGGCAAGCCAAAGCGGAAAAGGGGGAGATGAATATGTTTGACTTTGAAAAATTGGAAGACTTGTGCGTGGATGTAAAAGACGTTCTCGAAGATATAGCGACTTACATCGAATGTGATGAGTTTGAGGAAGAGGTTAGAGACGCAATCTACAAAGCAGGCTTGCTGCTTACAGAAATAGCAAAGATGCGAAAGGAGACTAAACCTCATGCCAGCACTAAATAGAATTGAAATCATAGGTCATTTAGGCAAAGACCCTGAATTGGTTACATTCGGCAGTTACAGCTTTATCAAGTTCTCGGTAGCGGTTGCGAGAGGTAAGTATCAGGGCAGAGACTTAGGCACAGACTGGTTTAACATCGATTGCAGTTCTAAGATGCAGTGGCTTCTGGATGACTACCACAAAGGCGATCTCGTATTCGTAGAAGGGCAGATGAAGATAGATCAGAAGGACAACAAGACATTCACTTCAATAAAAGCCTTTAGGGTATTAAAGCTGAACAGCAAATATGCCGAAGAGAAGTCGCCAGTATTCGGAGCTGAGGAGATCCTTGCCGAAGCCGATTCAGACAGCATACCTTTCTAGGAGGTGCCACATGATTTTCAAGGAGAGAGACTACATAAAAGTGGCAGGAGAAAAACGCTTGGTTATCTGCGCCAACGAAAAGTATGCGGTATGTGCAATGGTAGCCAGAGACATTGACGATTACAGCATTTATATTGATTTAGATAACATTGTCGTTTACCCAAACGCTGATGAACACAGGCAAGAATTTATCGATACCGTTGGAGAAATAGACATTATCAACAATCTCGATGATGGCGATGAGCTTATTGAGCAAAAGAATGACACACCATTTCTCAATTAAGGAGGCTCGATATGGCATTTGTACTGATGGCAATAACACTTGCGTTTCTATCATTGCTGTTGCTGCTGCCTGTTTGGCTGGCAATAGTGCTTGATATAGTGTTTATCCTATTCCTGCTCGGTTATCCGCTGATTTTGATAGCTGGCAGAGAGTCTGACAGGGAGGAACAATATGGGAAAGAGTCAAAGAGACAAGGGATACAGGGGTGAGAATAACTTTGTCAATCTCATGAAAGATCAGGGAGTACACGCCGTTAGAGTTCCGCTTAGTGGCGCTACAAACTTTCAAAAGGGCGATGTGATCGTAGAAGGCTATACAGGTGAAGTTAAGCTGAGGGGCAACGGTTTCAAGAAGATATACGAGTGGCTTGCAGAAAATGACTTCCTTGTAATCAAAGCAGATAGAAAGCCTTACCTTGTAGTCTTGCCTATCGATAACTTCATCAAGCTATTGAAAGGAGAATAATATGTTATGGAGCTTGATTTACCGAGCCTGTGAGGGCGGTTATCTAACTCCTGATGAAGTCATGATGCTGTGGGATTCAGAAGACAAGATTATTCATTACTCAGAAAATATGTTGTTCAGCTCAACTTGGTGTTTCACAATTACGCTTGACAAGCTAGACAGAAGCGAGAAGCAGGTTATGGACGCATACTCCATAAGAATCCTAGAAATTATGGAAAAGGCTCTGGAATTGTTACCCGAAAAGAGTAAGAAAATATGGCGATGGTGGTATCCGACAAAAGAAGATAAGGAGAGTGGTAAAGAACGCTTAGAATTGGAATACATAGGACAATACATAACGAGTACGGAAGATTCTGCTAAGTCATCGAATCCAGTTACACTTTGGCGAGTGAGGGCGCACAGAAAATTACGCTACATCGCTACCGATATTGCCGAGAATATAGTAGCAGTGGTTAAGAAAGGATTGTATAAAAAGGAGGTGAGGAGTGATCTGGTATCAGAGAAGGGATAAAAGTTTCACTAAACTGGACGGCTGCATAGAGTTTTATTGGGAAGAAGGCAATGCAGACGAAAACAAATTCATCGTTTGGGCATTGAGAGATGACAGAACGGTCAGCCCTGTGGAAGAGTTTGAATCCGAAGAAGAGATGAAAGACTTTATTGATTGGCTGTTCGGCTACGTTTCATGCGATAACGGATTTGGTACTACCTACATACGCCATGAACACTTCGAGCATATCTATGCAAAAATGTGTCTCAAAGAACACAAGTGAGTTATAATCCACTCTGAGGAGATGGTTGTATGGAATCAAAGTTTGCCGTGGCTTACGCTCGCTATTCTAGTGCTGCACAATCTGAGATAAGCATTGAAGCACAGATAGCTGAAATCGAAAAGTATGCCGCAAAAGGCGGTTACTCTGTCATCAAATACTACAAAGAGCCACGGCATACAGGAAAAGACGAGAATAGAAGAGTATGGCAGGAAATGCTGTACGACCTGAAACAAAAGAATATCAAAGGCGTGAAGTATGTAATAGTTCATTCGGTCAACAGATGGGCAAGAGACTTAGCAGACGCAGCATGGTATAAGAAGAAGCTAGAGAAGATGGGCTATTTACTGCTGAGCGTCAGAGAGGATATATCAGACCCCTTCACATTCGGCATATACGCCGCCCTTGCAGAAAAACAGCTTAACGACCTTGCAGACGAAATAAGAATTAAGAACAGATACGTGGCTAAGCACGCCTTCTTTCTCGGAGGCACACCGCCCTTCGGATACGACACTACCGAGACGCTAGACAACGAAGGCAAGACGAGAAAGGTGTACACACCAAACGAGAAAGAAGCACCGATAGTTATTGAAATCTATGAGATGGCAGCGAAGGCTTACACTTACCAGCAGATAGTAGATTACCTCAACAAGCGTGGCATAAAGACAAAATACGGCAACGAGTGGAAGAAATCGACAGTCTATGAGCTGCTGAGGAATGAACACTATCTAGGCAGGTTTGTGTATGGCAAAGGCACTAAGCACAACTATCACGCCAACAATCCCGATGCGGTAAGAGTAGAGAACGCCTTTCCTGCAATAGTGCCGAAAGACTTGTGGGAAGCGGCTGCACATAGGAGGCAGAGGATAAGAGAGTCTAAGTACAACTATCTTCTGAAAGGATTAGCCTATTGCTGGTGCGGCTCAACAATGGTAGGCGGTGCTGCCCACGGTGAGCCTGGCTATCGATGTTCGCTTGCGAGAGAACACAAAGGCGAAGGCCACATAAACATCTCTGCAAGGAAACTGGAAGCGAGAGTAACGGAAGAGTTATATGCGAAGTGGCTATCAGTGCCGACAAAGACAGTGGTTAGAAGAGTAGCGGAAAGGACTGCTCTGAATAACCTGAAGAAACAACGAAGGGTATCGCTATTGAACGAGGTAGTGACTCTTGATAAGAAGATAACCAACGCTGTGAACAGTATATTAGAAGGCAGCGTGTTATCCGAAGAACTAGGAAAGGAAGTATTGAAACTCAAGGAAAGAAGAACAGAACTTGAAGCTGAATTAGGCAAGGCACAGGAAGAAGCAACACCTACTGATTTTGAAGCGGCATGGGAAGCAGTCAAACAATTACCTGTCAAAGACATCCTGCAAACGCTTATCAAAAGGATTGACATATCTAAGAACAGATACATCTCTATCGACTGGAAATATACCCTCTAAAACGCCTCAGATTGAAAGATAAGTATGCGTTAAGGTGTTTATACCTCTGCATCGAAAAACTATCAATATAGGGCATTTAACAGCCGATTATGTGTACTGTGTTCGATTCCGTCCCTTGCCACCAGTTTTAGGCGTTGTTTTTCAATATCAGTAGTGAGTATCCCCTGCCCCTTTTTCACATATGAGAGGCAGGGGTTTTACTCATTTAAGGAGGGTTAGAAGCAATACGAGAAAACCTAGCGCACACCCTAGCAAGTCTGCTACAATATCGTAAACATCGCAGTGGCCTTTACCCAATAGCTTATCCCAAATCAGCTCTTTTGCAAGCCCAAATGAGAAGGAAATAGCAACTGCTATCAGTGGATAAAAGGGTATGCTTAACATCATCAAACCAATTCCAGATCCAACGGCAATAGAAAGTGAAACTATGAAGTGCACAATCAAATCTTTTCTCATATAATCACCACTTCACAAGGCGTTTTAGGAGAGGTATCAGCCATTTGAATTTCAGGGGTATGAACATAGCTATCTTCTTCCAAAGCTCTTTGCTAAGGAAAGCGGTAACAGGCTTTTTGAGAAAATACCAGATGTATCTAGCCTGAGCTTCAAAAGGTTGACATCTTGTCTGGCACGATAGCTTCGTATTCCGCTATCCAGGCCTTTATTTTGTCGATGTATTCGGTCTTTTCCTTGTCTGAGTCTGGCCTGTTCTTTATGACCGCAAAACCAGTCTCAATCATCTTCATACCGAGAGGATTCTCTATTTTGTTAGCCACTACTGGATCTTTGATAACTTTGTTGCTAAACTTATTCCAAAGCCCCACTAACCATTCAGGCTTCAGAATACCAATCACGACAGGGATTGCAGCTCCCACTATTCCCCAAATCCATTCCATACTTATTTCACCTCTTTGTTTTCGCCATACTTGCTCGCAACATTCCAGAGGAATATCACGGTAGATGTAGGCAAATCGGTTTCACCAGCGATGTATTTCTTAGTGTTTCCATATCCGTAATTCCATGCAACAACAGCGAACGGCAAATCAAAGTGTTGCAATAACCAGTGCATATATATATG
>JBAZDV010000098.1:0-4900 GCA_041654195.1 Candidatus Methanomethylophilaceae archaeon
ATTTTTTCACGCCTTTGTTGCAGTACACCTAAATACAAATCGAGTGCATCTTGCACAATCATTAGTTCTGATTCAATAAGTACCTCGTTCATTTCTCCGCCTCCTTTTCAGGGAATAGATACTTTTGAGCGGTATCAACTGCGTATGCCAAACAGTCTGCGGCTTGCTTCCATTCAAGAAACTTTGCAACAACAGCACTCAAAAAGTTCCCTGGTATCAGTTCCACAGCACCGGATGAATCCAGCACAATTTCAATCTTGACTTCGCACTCTTTTTCTGACAGTTCTCTCGCAAAACGGCAGCACCGACGAATTGAATCGCTAATTGCTGCTGCCTGTTCTTTGATGAATTTTTCGACTTTGCTCTCGAATATCTCTTTGAAATTCTCTTGTTCGATGCGGTCAAATGAAATTCGCTTGTTCACAAGGGTTTCAAATGGTTTCATCTCTTCTCTGGTGCGGACTACGAAACCGGAAAATATAATTTCCAGCGCATGGTTAAGATTAGTCATTTCTCGCCGCCTTTAGTAACGAAACCGACTTGCTCGGCAGTAAGCGGTTTCGCTTTCTCTGCGGCTTTCTCAGGCTCAGCATCGCGCACAATGACTTCCGGTTCCGTGACTTCCCAGGTTTCAGGATCGACAGGACTATCCAGCAAGTTCTCGCTCAGATTGCTGCGGATTGCGCCGTCCTGCGCCACGGTTCTTGCGAGTTCAACGCTCAGCGGCCCGTACTTGATAGTCCTGAGCAACACCGTCTTGAGCGCCATGCTGTTGTAATCGGTTCTCCACGGAGAGTCTGAGCTGTTTGCGGACTTGCTGAACTTTGTCCTTACTTCTTCCACCTGGTCGGGGTACATAACTCTGAACGTCTCGCCGCCGTTAATGTACTTGACGATGGAGTAGTAAGCGATTATCTTGCCCCTGTCGGCTCCGTGATGCGGCTTGTGATACAGCCGCGCGCTGCTGCCGTATTCGTAGTCGAACTCGTCTTTCTCATAGACGACCTGCGCATCTACCATCAGTATTTCGCCTGAGCGGTACAGCAGTGTGAGCAAGCCCTTGTAACCTATCTGGAAAGTCGCTTTGGTGCCGTAAGGAATGATGTAAGCCTGTCCAAGTGGCGTATTCGGTTCAAGTCCGAGCTGCGCGGACGTCATGGCCGCCGCCAGAAAGCTAATGGGCGTGCAGAGTTTCAGTTTTGGATTCGAGTTCCATGCCGAGAATACCAGCCTCTCGAAGCGTTCAGCCGTCAGATTCGTACCCATCAGGCCCTTGCCTATCTCGTCGCGCATAGCCACCAGCGCGCGTCTCATTTTCTTGGCGATATCCTCTTGCGGCTGTTGCTGATTACCTTTGTTCGCCAGCGCATTGCTGAGCGATTGAGCGTTCGCCATTCTCTTCATCTCCTTTTTCATACTCGATAAACTCTTCGTAGCTGATCCAGTAGTGGCGCGCGTTGCTGAGAAATTCGATGCAGATGATTGTCATTAGCAGCCAGTCGAGAAAAGCAACGGCCGGTTTCTCACTGTCGAACTGTTCGATAGCAGCGCCGTTGAACAGGCCGTCCGCATAGCCTACAACTCTCATGTAGTCGTCGATTTCAAAAGCTGCGAACTTCGAGAGCATAACCAGCGACTTGTCTTTCCTCTGATACCAGAGCATCAGCTTTCACCTGTGGCTCTTGCCAGGCCGATGCTTTTGAGCTGTTCGTCGTCCAACACTTTAAGGTCGATATCGTCAGTCATAACCAGCAGCGCGACTTTCTTTTGTGTGACTTTCAGACGCTCGTCAACCATGTGCAGGAACTTGTTGAAAGCGTCCATCTCGACGAAAGCGCCGGCTTTCATAAGCAGCACGACAATATCTCTGTCTTTCAGATCCAGCTTTTCAATTTCAGTCGCTCTCTCTTCTGGCACTTTCCAGATGCTCATACTTTCAGCTCCTTCACGTCGAATTTTCTGTACGCCGGTTCGCTGTACTTCGCGGCCAGTTCTGGATTGTCTTTCTTGAAAGCCTTGCTGTCGAAAGATGTAACCTGGTAGATGCTCTCCAGTTCTGGATGTTCTTGCAGCAGTTGCTTCTCGTTGAGCCTATACACGTTCGGCCAGCGCACCTCATGGTATTGAGTTACGCCTTTCTCCGCTTCTCCGAGTTCACCCTTCAGCATGTTCTCAATAGTCTCAAGCTGACTCTCAAGCTCTTTAATTCGCAACTTGAGCGTGTCTCTCTCGTCCAGCAGAACGTCAAGAGAGGGCGGCAACGTGATGCACTTTTTCTCTTCAGCCTGCGGGTAGAGCGCTTTCAGAATGTCTTCATCCGACGCGCCGAAAGCAGGCGGCACTCTCTTGATAATGTTCTCGTTCCAGAACTCTCTTTCAGCTTCTACTATCTGGCGTATCAGGTTCTCGTCTCTTTCTACTCTCAGCATCTCAAGGTGGTTGCCACCGATGAGAGCTACAAGATAGCCCCACCGAAAGTCTGTTACTTCCATGTTGTGCTGAATTTGAACCAGATATTCCGCCGGTGCTTCTCCGTTCTGCCACTCGTCTTTCTTCCACTCGGAGACGTTCTTTATTTCCAGCACGCCGGGCGTTTTCTCTTTCTCGCAGTAGATGATTCCGTCGAGATGCGCCACCATGAACGGATGTTTCTCGCTGCGCAACAGTTCTAAGTTTTCCTCAACTACGAACCCTGTCCGCTGCTGGAATTGCTCGCGTATGACAGGTTCGAGAATGTTGCCCCATTCCGTGTACTCGTTGCCCGCGAACGGTTCAAGCTCGCCAGTCTTTTCGAGATATACTTTCATGGGGCTGGCATACCTGGAAATGCCGAGAACTGCCGCCGCGTCTGAGCCGCCAATTCCTGAACGCCTTTCCTCAAGCCATTCCTTGCTTCCTACTTGCAGTACTGTTATTTCCGCCATTTTTCTCACTCCTTTTCTTCCAGATAATTGCTAACGCTTTTGCCAGTTCTGAATAATACTCATCGCATGGCACGCGCAACATCCTTTGTGAACTCCGGGAACACTTCTTCCAGCTCGACACCGAGAGCGTCCGTGATTCGTAGTGCTTTCTCGTATGAGATGCCGCGCTCGTGTTTCTCGACAAGGCTTATGTGCGAGAAGCTGACGCCTGAAAGCTGATGCAGCTTCCATTTGCTCAGCCCAAAACTAAGTCTCGCCTCTTTCAGTCTGTTCTTCACTGACTTCACTCCTTTGTATTGTTGGCGTTCGTACTATAATTATAATACTCGACGCATAATTTGTACAATTGTCAGTGACAATATAAATATTGACAATAATGCTATCACTGATGTATGATTTTTGTGGCGATTGTATATAATGTAGGGGGAACGAAGAGATGATGGCAAAAAGACTTATGGACGCACGAGAAGCCAAAGGCTTGACGCGGGAAGAGTTGGCGAGACTCTCCGGCATTACCCATAGCTCCATTTACTCTTATGAAAAAAGCAAAAGGATTCCCAGCTCAGTAGCAATTTTTGCGCTTGCCAAAGCGCTGAACATTTCAGCAGACTATCTTTTGGGGCTTTCCAATTCAGAGTCCACACCTGGCGTTTACTCAGCAGTAGAGACTAAGGGGACAGTAAAGGTTTTGGGGAAAGTCTCTGCGGGTAAAGGGCTCGAAATACAGGAGGACGTGCTTTACACCATGACAAAGCTGAAAAACGAAGACTTCGATCTGGTGGTTCAGGGCAATTCAATGTACCCGGAAGTAAGCGACGGCGACCTGGTGCTTATTCGCCGGCAACCGCAGCCTGACTATGACGGCCAAACGTGCCTGGTGCGCGTCAACGGTAACGATGCAGTTCTGAAACGCTTCTATCATCGGCCTAATGGGGTAATGCTGAAAGCTGCGAACCCGGAGTATGATGACATGTTCATCGACAGGTTCCGGTGGGCGAGCGACTGTGAACTTATAGGTGTAGTAGTTGGAACTGTAAGGTTATCCAATAGAGACTGCCCCTGAACGGGGCAGCTCTCTGTTATCTCGCCAACCCGAACAGGACGCAATACAGCTCTCTGTCGGTGACTGGCGAGATTGGTAATATATCGTCGCCCTGAAATATCTGAGTACCCCACGTGTGCCTGAAAACTCTGTAACCTCTGCTTTCCAGAACTTTCGTCAATTGCTGTATCTTCTGCCGCATGTTCATATCCTCACCGCCATTATCATGTCGTAGGCTGCCGCCGTTTCGCCATCTCCGACGTCCAGCCCGTAGTCTTTGCACATAGCTACGAACTCGCGGTAGCTGTCGAACTCGTTCTCGTATGCCAGCAGGTTGAAAAGGATCTCTATCACCGCTTGTGGCGCAAGACTTCTGAGAACGAAGCGCCTGTCCTCGTCAGAAAGCATATCCAGCAGCTCGGCGCTGAGTTTGAGCATCTTTCTTTTCCAGTAATCGCACAGCTCTTTCGCGCTCGCGTTCCACCACCAATATGCCGCTTCCATTAGCTCTTGGTGCATTTCGAACACAGACACGTTGTTGATTCCGCTGTTTCTCTTCAGTTTCATAACGCCGCCCCCTTCCTGTCTATGGCCAGCAATGCCAGCTCATAGTTTCTCTTCTTTCTCCTGGCTTCTCTCAGCCGTTTCTTGTTGCCGGGATTCCTTCTCTCTTCCTGAATAAAGCTGTTGGTTTTCTCCAACAATTGAGCTACTTGCAGTTTCTTTCGCGTCTGGAACTGCTCTTTTTCTTTCATTGTCATACCTCTCCTTTTCTGTCATAGTAATATTGTCAGAGCGCGCATAACTATTGCGAGGATAGGCCAAATTTGCATTTTGTATTCGGAAACGATGAATTACACTCAGGAAAGAATTGCGTTCAATACAGGGCATTTTAATTCAGATAAGAACGCTCGACATAGTGATTTATAACGTA
>JBAZDV010000099.1:0-4814 GCA_041654195.1 Candidatus Methanomethylophilaceae archaeon
CTTCCGATCTGGTGTCATCTCCGGTATGATATTCAGGGAATCTGATAAGGTACGTCAAACGATTAATATCCTGTCCGTCAGAAGACACCCCTCCCTGTGAAAATGATTCTTTAGATTCTGCGCCATATGAATCGGAGATTTCCTTTGTCAGTGCTCTTCCTAACGAAATTGATGAAATGTAGATATCGACTCCTCCAACGACCTCTACTACCTTTCCTATGAACAACTGACGATTGTTCTTCGCCTGTGTTTCGACGCTATCTCGAATATAACGAACGATTTCATCCCTTAGATCGTCATCCAGATCCTTCGACCCAGAACGGATCTGCATTATCGCTTCATAATAATTCCCAAGCTGTCTGGAACATCTTTTACATACAGTGTTCTTCAAACGAACAATAGTACTGTCATTATCTGTTGCCAAGTGGCCGTTGATGTCCAGATCCGCTTCTACCTTGACCACAAATGTCTTTGGATCCTGCCTCTCAGACATCGTCGCAACACTAACGACCTTTGCTTCAGGGATTGCTGCAAGCTCTGTCAGGGCCGCATCTTCGACCGCATCATTCAGATCCTTCTGGACCCAACCGTTCTTGATTGAATATTCTTCACAATTGGCACATCTGAAAAGATCCACATGATGCGGTAATTTAATCAGCTTCTTTCCCTTAAGGAAACACTCTAAACAAAGACCGTCGATGGTCTCCTGTCCTTCAATACCGCAGTTAACACAAAACATTCATCTCACTACCTGAGCATGCTTAACGCCGTCAATAACAATAACGCAGTCCTTTGAGACGTAACCTTCCTTTATCGCTACAGATACGGTCTTCTCTCCGACCAGATTCATTATCGCAACTGAACGCATGCGCTCGATCAATACTTCTTCTGATACAACCTCTGCATTATAGAATGCATCCGACACGGTTATGCGCATGCTGTTCTCTCTGTATGTCTGACCGAGCAATTCCTCATCGCATGCTGCCAAAAGCCTTGTATCATGATTTGAATGGATACGAATTGCAAACATGAAAATCACACCAATTTATAATGATCGCCAACAGCGTAGATCTCACCGCGCGTACTCAGTCTCTCGAGTTCTTTCTCCAAGGTATAACTGTTCACATTGCCAGAACCTATCTTCAACTTCAATTCTTCAAATGTGATCCCCCCGGTCGAATCAAAGTCAGAGATAATCTCACGGACCTGTACTATGACAGACCTTTCCTTTCCCGTAAAGTCGCTTCCGATCCTGTCCATATCCAATGTACCAGTCGATTTGTCCATCGCTATCTTCTTGAGATAGTAATTAACCATATCTATCGCTCGGACAGCATCCTGTTCCTCAACGAAATTACTGAGACGCGCCTTTGCAGATGCTTCGGATAGACGTACATATGCCTCTAGCTGCCTGGCTGTGATCGGCACTGTGTTTCCGCCTTCCCCGGTCTTCCTGATATTAAGGTAATCGTTCTCTATCATTGTCCTTGCAATATCGGTCATTATAGGATGGTAGTTCTGTTTGGCGTAAGCAACATATTTTCTGAGCAGCTCTTCATCATAAACTGGTGCAATATCATTGGTCTCGGCAAGGATTCTCTCCTTGTCCACACCCTCGATATTTACCTCCTTTAGAGTACGAACCTGCCCACGCTGATGTGCTTTCAAAATGTGCCTTGTTATCTCCCTGTCCAATTTGGCATCTGGTTTATCCTGTATCGCAAATATCAGATCGAAACGTGACATCAATGCTGGCGGAAGATCGATCTGTCCGACTGGTTTTTCCTCTGGTATAAACCTTCCATGCTTCGGATTGGCTGCTGCAAGCAAGGAACATCTGCATTGCAATGTGGCCGTAATCCCTGCCTTTGCAACAGAGATCCTCTGCGATTCCATCGCCTCATGAAGCGATGACCGATCCTGAGTGGTCATCTTATCCAATTCATCGATACATGCCAATCCTTTATCTGCGAGGACCAACGCACCAGCTTCTAGTGTCCATCTTCCATCTCCAAAATCATCTTTCACTGCTGCTGCGGTATTGTGGATGATAAAACCTGAACCGACAAAAGAATGGGCAGGTTCAACAGTAAGGTCATAAACGTACTCCGGAAGATCGTCTGTTATGTTCTCAATATCGGTGAGCTGGAAGAAACGTATATTCTCCTTGAACAAAGACACTCTATCGTCAACTTTCAGGTCCTTTGCCTCAATCCAATCGAATCTTACGCCCTGCATGGCCTGGACCTTTGTTTCAGGAGTAAGCATCACTGATTCGCCACCAGCTGATAATTTGATCAACTTTTCGGGGGTCTTGATCTTCCAGACGTGGGTTATGGGTAGATATCTCAACGAACCGAGATCGGATGTCGCCAAGATCTTGTCTCCGGAAACGGCCTGTCTCCATATTCCCGGCCTGTATTCCTCAGGAGAATTCATTCTAGCATTGACATAATCGATGATCTTTTCCTTTTCCGTCATCAATGACAATAATGTATCGCCGTGAACACAAAGACCTGCAGCTGATGCCGATTTTCCTGAAGTGTAAATACCTCTGGGCGCAAGATTACTCATGTATCTCAATAACTGAGATTTCGCGACACCAGGGTCTCCTATTAACAAAATATGAATGTCTCCTCTGATCGAGGTCTTGTCATCCATTGTCTTATGTGAACCGCCAAACAACTGTAATGCAACAGCCTCTTTCTCTTTTTCAAGACCATAGATCGTCGGTGAGATGGATTTTACGATATTCTGCATGAGTTCTGGATTTCTGGACATCTCTTTGATCTGTTTCTCGTCTTCTTCCGTGATCTCGATCTCAGAAAACTCGTGCTGTTCGAACACAACAGACATGACATCCATGAAAATATCATAAACCGTGGATTTGTCGCGATCTGTCTTCTGGACTGACCGGATCACTCCGTTCAATGTTACCCTATTACCTGGAGTGATCGCTCCCGCGACATCATCGTCTATAAATCCCGTAAGTCTTTCTGGCTGTGCACCGCCTCGTAGACCTTCGGGATTCTCCTGTATCTCGATCTTCTGAGTATTGATGAATTTGGAATTCACCTCATCCAATATAAATTTCAAAACTGATTTGTTACATCCGTCGTTCGCACACATCAACGGTTCTCTCTGAATCATACCTGTCTGTTTCATCCAGATCTCAGCATCACATTTGGTACATCTGAACAATGCATTGACCAGCCTTGGTTTAGGAACCGTTGCCTTTCTGACAAGTCCTTCTACCGCAACGAGCTTTCCTAGATGCTCTGCTCTCAGGTCACGCACTTCGACGTGCGCGTCCCTTGGCAGGTCTGTTATCCTTAGATTGATGATGTCTGCTGGGTCCCATGATGCTGGCAGCACTCCCCTGAGAACCTTTTCTCCAAGTTTTACCGAATTGTCTGGATGATTCAGTATAAACATTGCAAGATCCGGATTGTAAAGATCGATATCGGAATATGGTACGAAGAGACTTTTCTTCTTTGGATAATTATCCTGGATCTCAACGATCTTCAAGTGGTAATCATCCCTGTTTATGATCTCTTCCCACCCCGCCATGACCTCATTATCTTGGAAATATACTGACATTTTTCTCCCCGCTCACATTATTGCTGACAGGTCTTTGCTTCTGCACTCGTCATCAACCCACCAGATCCATCCGCCTTTTTCAACGGATACTTCACCTTTTACCAAGTTGGCCTGTTTCAATTTTGTCATCGTTTTTGCAAAATCATCGGGACAGTGATAGTCAAAAAGTTCTGTCAATCTGAATTCCACTTCCTTTGTAGTTAACTTTTCGTTCCCAAAGACCATCCAAACAAAACGTACAACATCACCGAGCATGCAAAGACGGATAACCTCAAGAGAATAAAACTATCGCTAATACTGCAACTACATCATCGAAACATGCCTTATATTAGGGGCCAATCGAGTTTTTATTGTGAATTCCTGTACTATGAAATGTGGCAGATGAAAATTTTAAAAGGTCCGTTTTGATGGCGCACATATCGCTCATCACTATTGCGGCCTTTTTGATTGTGTTGATCTTTAGCGTAGCTGGAATGATCGGCACGAACCCTATCGCACAGATCATCATCAACAACTATGATCAGATCATAACGATATTAGTGATTGTCGGTGTTAGATTGAGCGTTATCGGTATAATTGGTGTTTCTATAGGTTGGGGTTTATTCTCTGGAAGATCATGGGCATGGTATCTGTCACTCTGATATACGGGGTCGGCCTGATCGTCTCGCTTTTGTGCGCATCTTTCACTTTCGCCACTTCTATTGTGTCTTTTCCAATATCTGCGATCGCGCTGTTCCATTTGACAAGATCGAATACAAACGTTGTATGATATCAAAACCGTCAAAAAACTGATGAAAATTCAATTTTATTTTATAGAATCGACATATTCGTTCTGAATACGAACCACTTCCGTGCTGTCCTTTGCCCGAGAATACGCTTCCAACAGTTCACCATTCAGTCTTATGAATTCAGGCGCCCAATTGAATCTACCCATGAACTGTTGCACTTGCTCCTTTTCACCGAGTATGTACAGTGAAGCGAGCACTGCCTCAGCACTGTTCAATTCCATCGGCCTTCCCCAATTGATAGGATTTGAAGCCAAAAGATACGGTAACGCACGTTCCTTTGTCCTCATCAACCTTGGAAACTCATCAATATTCGTCCATGTAAGATCCATGACCACCAGACCGCGCATTGCAAAAGGTTTGTCCGCGGGAGACAGCGCCTGTTCTGAAAAAGGTGAAAGGACAATTGAACTCGAAGGAATTGCCGAC
>JBAZDV010000100.1:0-673 GCA_041654195.1 Candidatus Methanomethylophilaceae archaeon
CCTGCTGCTGCAAATGCTGAAGCCAGTCCTTTAATTTTACCAGGAATATCAGCTACTGCTTTATAGACGGCTTGACCTTTCTCTTTGATTGTGTTTACAATTTTCGTCCATGTTTCCTTTAATTTATTATAGAGATCGGTTGTTGCGTTTTTTACCAGGTTATAGACACCCTGAGCTTTTGCATGGAAAGCTTGCAGGGCTGCAACTATGTTATCTGCTGCTGTTTTTATTGCTGCTTTTAATTTATCCCATGCTGCTTGCAGTGTCTGCTTAAACGAATTAAAGGCTGCAACCATTGTATTATAAATTCCTGTCAGCGTAGAATGCCATGCAGATAACACTGCTTTTATGGCATCTGTAACTGATTTTATTGCTGCCTTTAAAGCGTCCCAAGCGGCTTGTAGTGCTGATTTGAATGTATCAAACGCAGCTTTAACACTATTCCATATTGACTGTAGTGATGCCTGCCACCCAACTAAAGTGGCTTTAATGGCTGCGGCAGCCGCTATAATAGCTGCTTTTAAAGCGTCCCAGGCTGCCTGCAATGCTGCTTTAAACGCTTCAAATGCAGTTTTAACACCATTCCATACAGCATCAAGCGAAGCTTTCCACCCATCAAGTACGGCTTTGATAGCGTCTATACCAGCATTGAAATCTTCTTTGATTCTACTCC
>JBAZDV010000100.1:683-4794 GCA_041654195.1 Candidatus Methanomethylophilaceae archaeon
AAGATAGGGTTGTTGCAAAGTTCTCGATTGAAGCCTTTATCTGATCCCAGGTGCTCTGAAGAGATGCATACCAACCTTCCAGTACAGCCTTTATTGCGTCTATTCCAACACCGAAATACTCTTTGATTCTTCCCCATGCCAGAGATAGAGTTGTTGCAAAGTTTTCTATTGAAGCTTTTACTTGATCCCATACGCCTTGTAAACTAGCATACCAACCTTCCAGCACAGCTTTTACTGCGTCTACTCCGACACTGAAATACTCTTTGATTCTTACCCATACAAAGAGTAGGAATGTTGCAAAGCCTTCTACTGATGCTTTTATTTGATCCCAATATCCCTGAAGTGTACTATACCATCCTGAAAGAGTTGTGGTTATTGCTGTTATTCCTTCAGAAAATGATGTTTTAATCTGATCCCAATAACCCTGCAGAGCAGTAACTATGCCATCAAAAGCTGATGAAATTGATTCTTTTATTCCATCCCAGACACCTGATAGCTTGCTTGCAGCTTCGGAAAATGCGGGCCCTATTTGTGCTACGCCTTCTTTCAGTTTAACCCACTGCTCTCCTATGAAATCAATTGCAGCTTGTGTTTTTCCCTGGATATCGAACCAGTTTTGAGTCCATGCGACCACAAGTAACGCAATTCCTGCAATTATCAAGCCTACAGGAGTCAGGATTAAACCAAGCAGTTCAATCAGTATCGGAATTACAGTGTTTACAACAATACCGATAGCTCCGGATAGAATTGAAAATGCAACACTAAGAGCTCCTGAGATAAAACCTGCAAGCGGAGTAACGACACCCATAACAGTAGTCAAAGCAGCCGCAAATCCTGGGAATAATGTGCCAACAAGGAAACCTATTACTTCTCCTATTGCAGCCCAGGATAATCCGAGAGATGAGAATATGCCTATTACAGTACCAACTACAGAGAATATAGGTGCAAGAGTTGTGATGATTCCAGCAAGGCCTACGACTAAACCAGCAGCAGCCACAGCTACTCCAGCCAGTGCGAGACCAAACTCTACAACTTTTGGATTGTCTGCAAGCCATTTCATCAGGTCAGCAATTGCGCCTGTTATTGAGTTTACAGTGTTAGCTATTGATTCACCGACACCTTTTCCACCATCACCACCACTCATGGAGCTAAACATATCGCTAAGAGCTTTTGCAATATCTCCACCTACGGATTCTAGTATAGAAACCGCGCTGTCGAATATGCTTTTGATATTATCCCACGAAGGGCCAATGTTAGCAATGAATCCCTGGATTACACCGGATGCAAAAGTAAAAGCTGCATTAAGCACATCCCATACGGGATCAAGCTTGTTGATAGCATCATTCAGGATCTTTGGAAGATCATCCCAAACTTGTTTTAACTTATCCCAGATTCCAGAACTTCCACCTGTAGCACTTGAAACTGCTGCAAGTCCTGCCTGGAAAGCTGCGACTATTGCATCCCATGATGGTTTTAGTTTTTGAGAAAGCCTCCCGAAAACCATTTCAAGTGCTGCAAATTTAGCTTCTATGGCAGATTTTATGGTGCCAAAATTCGCTGCAAAAGTTTGGAATGCACCAACTATTGCTGTAAATACAGCTTGAAGTGTCGGAGCTACTGCCACAACTATTTGAGCAATTTTAACGCTGAAACCTGCAAGCAGGCCTGTAATAGTATTGATTGCTGATGCAATTCCACTTGAAGCACCGCCTCCAGATCCACCGCTTGATATAACACCCCAAAGGGCTGTCACTACAGTTACTACACTTGATACTATTGTTTTAAGGTTTTCTGCTGATGGGCCAAGCTGTGAAAATACTGATTGAATTCCTTGAATAACAGCAACCATTGCATTCTGGATAGTCGGTGCGAATTCCATTATAATTCCGGATATCCTCTGCATGACTCCATTAATCATATCAGCAAGGCCTGAACCCATATCAGTGCCTGAAACTGCTTCGAAAACCCCGCTTAAAGTATCGCCTATTGTAGTTACTATATTACCAACAGCTTCAGCCGTAGGCCCTAATTGCATAACAAAGTCTGCAAAAGCAGTTGCTCCTTTTACTGCAAATTCCTGGATTACAGGTATAATATTTTCAAGTTCGCCTGCAATCTGTCTAACCATAGGGGATAAGGCTTCTCCGATACCGATAAACAGGTTTTCGATATCTCCACGCATTCTTTCGAGGCTACCTTCAAGAGTGTCCATCTGCTGTGAAGCAATGGTTCCTGCTGATCCTGCTGCCCCTTCAAGTTGTGTTGTATATTCTTCAACAGCTTTGGAGTTTTTAGCGAGGATTAAAGCTGCTGGTGCTGCGGTTCTATTAAATAAAGTGAAAGCTTGGGCAGTTGTCATACCTCTTTCTTGGAGTGTGCCCATTACAGCTCCAAGGTCGTTTGTAGCTGGATTTACATCTTCTACAGTCAGGCCTAAGGTTTTTAACACAGCAGCAGCTTTATCCGTAGGATTTGCGAGACTGGCAATTACACCACGAAGTCCTGTACCAGCTTGTTGCCCTTTTAAACCGTTATCATAAAGTACATCTAAGGCAGCAGTGGTTTTCTCAAGACTCATTCCTGCGGCTTGTGCGACAGGCCCTACGTAGTTGAATGAATAAGCCAGTTTTTCCATTGTAGCCTGGGATTGACCTATGGAAGTGGCAAATACATCAGCAATTCTTGCATTATCTTTAAAGCTAATTCCAAACTGGCTTGAAACTGCGACCATCGTATCCATAGTGGATGAGAGGTCAGTTTGAGATCCAGCAGCTAAATCAAGTGCAGGTTTGAGCTCGTTTGCTGACATATTGGTAACATCAACACCAGCAGAAGCCAGCGTGTACATTGCATCAGCAGCTTCTTGAGCACTGAAAATAGTTTCTGCACCTAATGTTTGAGCTACTCCAGAAATAGCTACTTTTGCTTGATCAAAGGCTGCACCTGTTTTTCCTGTAACAGACGCAGCTTGCGCTACCGAAGTCTCAAAATTACCAAAAGTTTTAATGGCTTTATCTGCACCTAGAGCGAGACCGCCTACGGCAGCAGTGGCAGCAGCAGCTCCTGTACGAGGGCCGCAGTACCTATATTTTTAAAAGCACTACTTAACTTAGACCCTATTCCTTGGCCCATTCCGGAAAGGCTTGTTTCTATACCTTTAGCCTTATTTGCAAAAGAGTCTAATTGACTCATTGCGCTTTTTAATCCAGATGTGAGCTTTGAGGAATCTAAGTTAAGTTCAACAGTTATTTCGCCAACTGATGCCAATTTAAATCACCGTTTTTTATGTAAGTTGGATAATCAACTGCTACTGATATCCCCACCCATCATCATCGTAGCAGTGAGAGCCATCTTCTCTAATTCTTCAGGTGATTTTGGCTTCGCTTTTTGTTTTTTCGGCATGAAATCTTCAACAGAGAATGGTGTTTTTCCAGACTTCATAACTCCGTTAGCACTAAGTACTATCGCACATAGCCTGGCTTCCAACTTGTGTCTGATTTCATTGTCTAGCTCGATGTTCTCGATGGATGTAGTGATCATCATTATCGTTTCGCCAGGCGTATATTTCCAAAACGCTACCGGATCAATCTGGCAAAACTTGAATAGATTGGTCTGCATCAGATCAATCATTTCTTTTACAGTATTACACGTTACGGATTTTCCGCTTCCCCCTGATCAGTCTTCCTTGAGTTTCCTGCATTAAGGATACTGGCTTCCTGAAGGGCCTTTACAACTACTGTTGCTAAGTCTTCGAATGTGTGTTTTTCCAGATATTCATTGATAATAGGGAACAGATCTTTAGGAGTCAGATCAGGATTCATATGCAGTAATCCTGCCCAAAGAATAATTCTCATCTGTTTAGGGCCCAGGTTTTCCATAGCTTGAGCTAATTCAGCAAAAGCAGGGGTTCCTAGTCCCTCAACCATGTTTTCATAAGCTTCCCAATCATATCTCAGTTTATACTTCCCAAAAAAGGGAAGGGATTTTAAAGAAATAATTATCCCTCCATTTTAAAATTAAGCTCTATAGACTGTTATGTGGTAGATAGATGCAGCTTTGCTCAATTCTTTAATTACCACGTCAATTTCAGTGATTGTTCCTGCAAGTCCCA
>JBAZDV010000101.1:0-4736 GCA_041654195.1 Candidatus Methanomethylophilaceae archaeon
TGGAAGCCGTAATAGAACCAATTTCAGAAGAAATTATAACAATAGACGATGTGGCAAAACTCGATCTCCGTGTCGGTCGTGTAGTGAAGGCGGAGAAAGTCCCAAAAACGGATAAACTTCTGCGTCTTCAGGTCGACATCGGATCAGAAGTCAGACAAATTATCTCAGGCATCGCGGATGTGTACACACCGGAAGAGATGGTGGACAAAAAAATCATCGTTGTGGTGAACCTGAAACCGGCGAAGTTCCGGGGCGAGGAGAGTAACGGGATGCTGTTTGCCGCAGGCGATGAGGCATCACTCCTTATTCCACTGAAGGACGTGCCGGAAGGTACGAAGATCCACTGATCTTCTTATACAATTTTTTTTGAAAAAATTTAGAGAATAACTGAAGATCACTTGCGCTTGTTCTTGGTTTTCATGCCTTTTATGTCAGCCTTTTTCGGGAAATGCTCACTGGATCTCTTCGTGTCGGTCTTATCTGCAAATCGGATGGAGTTGTCATCGTAATCCACAAAATCAAATGCCATTATTTTGTATATGGTATTTTTTAGAGATAAATTTTATCTCAGACGGAAAGTAATGCTCCGCGTCCAATGTGAAGCTGCCTCACTGCTCAGCAGCCTCTGCGGGCTTATCCGAGTATTTGATAAACAGCGCGAGGATCGGACACAGGACCGTTGGAACGATCAACAGAAACATCGCGTTCGGCAAAGATCCCATAACATCGGCAGCCCACCCGATTAATGCCGCACCGACCCCGCCGATACCCATCGAAAGACCGAGCGTGAGACCCGAGGCAAACCCGACGCTGCCCGGCAGAAGATCCTGGGTCATCGTCACCGAGGTCACATAACAGAAGCAGGCAAAGAATGCATACAGCATGATGCCGGCATACATCGACCATCCGGTCGAAAGAAAGATCAGGCAGAAACACGGGACCGCACATATGAAACCCATGATAAGCACCTTCTTTCGCCCGAACCGGTCGGAAAAATATCCTCCTGCCATCTGCCCGACCACACCGGAAAAAAGCATGACCGTAATAATGATCGAAGTCGTCAGCGTATCTATGTCATTATACCATAAAATGAGCAGTGTCGGCAAATACGTGATGACCCCGACATATGCCCCTGCCCGCAGAGCACAGACCGTCACGACGAGCCCGGCAGGGATCCACCAGTATTTTCCGTGGACCTGCTTTTTTTCGACCGCGGCTTTTTTGATCGGCTCGATATCTCCCGTCCGGCGATCGTTCCGGTAGATCCAGGCTGCTCCGACGATTCCCGGCACCATCATCCAGGCGACCGACGGCAGACCGCCAAACGTAATGAAAAGCCCGGCGATCAGCGGACCCAGCGAATAACTGATGCTCCCGCTCGTCGTAAAAATCGAATTATACAAACCCTTTTTTGCAGGCGGACTCAGTTTATGAACGAGAGCCATGGCCGACGGATGAAACAGCGCATGACCTACTGCTGCTCCTCCGACAAGGAACAGGATGATCAGGTAATTGTTCGCCAAAACGGAGAGAGATATCCCAATACTGCCAATCAGAACACAGAGCGGAACGCTGACCCACTTGCCGGTTCTGTCCCCGTAAAGCCCGATGAACGGCTGGGTGACCGACGAGACCACATTGAATACGGTAATGACAAGGCCCGCAAGAAAATACGAGAGCCCCAGATTGACAATGAGAAGAGGGAGGATCACCGGCAGGATCGGGGTATACAGATCGATCAGAAAATGACCGCTTATTGCTCCGGTAATTTTTGTATTGGATGCCTGCCGCATAGAGTCGCCTGAAGATGACTATTGATAGTCATGCATTCTATTTATTTCTTTAATCAGACTATTATAAAATATTAGTATATTTGTATTACATAATTAATGTAATTTGATTTATATAGTATTATTAATATAAAATTAATAACACTTAGGTTGTGTTAGTATGAAAAAAAGTATTTTTGAAAATGTATCCGTCAATAGTTTTGCTGCACTCTGTATTGTAATGGTATTGATCGGAGCCATGGTCATCTGCGCCGGCTGTGTGCAGTCAGGCAATGATGACAGCACGCTTCGTATCGTTATGAACTTCGGTCCCGACACGAGCGGCAGTCTCGACCCGGCAAACGGCTGGGAGGGCTGGTATGTGCGGGAAGCGGGCCTCTATGAGACACTTTTCTATGATGATGAGAACATGGAACTCAAACCTGAACTGGCAACTGGCTACAAAGCATTGAGCGACACAGAATGGGAAATCACACTTCGTCAAGGGGTCGTCTTCCATGATGGAACCCCGTTCAACGCCGACGCGGTGATTTATTCGTTCAACCGGGTCCTTGACCCTTCGAACAGCCGTTCGTCCGAGTATTCATTCATCAAAGACGTGAGAAAGACGGACGACTATACGATTGTGATCGAAACGACCGAACCCTATGCTCCGCTGATCGCATCTCTCGTCGATCCGGTCATGTCGATCATCAGCCCGAACATCGTTGATGTCGATAAACAACCTGTCGGTACAGGACCATATGCATTCGTCTCATTTGAGTCAGGTGCAAGCATGGATCTGGTCAGAAACGACAATTATTGGGGCGGAACTGTTGGAGCAGCGAAACTCTATATGACTTACAACACTGATGCGACCGCACGGACCCTTCTGGTGAAATCTGGAGATGTCGATATCGCAAAAGATATTCTGCCAAGTGAGTATTCTTCCCTGAAAGCCGATTCAGCGACAGATGTCAAATCCAAGGAGACCCTCCGGACATATTTCATCTACATCAACGGTGGAAAAGCTCCATTCAATGATGTGAATGTTCGTCAGGCACTCAGCTACGCTCTGGATCGTCAGGAGATCGTAGACACCGCACTTGAAGGTGTGGCAGGTTCCTCTGCGGTTGGTATGTTTACGAATACCATGCCGTGGAACGCGAACGATCAGATTGACAGTTACGACAACAATCAGGAAAAAGCCCTTGAGTTGTTTGCTAAAGCAGGGATCACCAAAGGATCTGATGGCAAATTGTATTATAACGGCGAACCATTTACCATCGAGATAACGACCTATACAAACCGTGCGGCCCTTCCGGCAAGCCTTGAAGTGATCGCATCCCAGTATGAAAAGATCGGTATCACGGTCACGACGAAACTTGCTGAGCCAAGTGCAATCAAAGCAGATGTAAAATCAGGAGCTTACGATATGGCACTCTACACCTGGGTAACGGCACCTACCGGCGACCCGGACTACTTTATCAGCGGTCACTATCTCTCGACCGGGACATACGCCTCCGGCTGGACACACTACTCGAATCCGCAGATGGATGCATGGATCCTCGAAGCACGGTCGACCTTTGATACTGCAAAGAGAGCCGAGCTCTACGACAAGATCCAGGAACAGGCACAGATCGACTGTCCGATCATCTACGTGTTCTATGCAGTGGAAAACGATGCTACGCGTTCGTCAGTAACGGGATACACCATTTACCCGAACGACTACACGCTCGTGACGAAAAACATTGCTGTTGTATAATGCAGTGAACGCCGGATTTCCCGGCAGTCGCTCTTTTTTTAGTAGTATTTCTATTGCATTCACCTCTGTTTTGAGCATGCCAAGAGAATAGATCGATCAATAGATTGAGAGCGAACACCCGTGTAATATGAATCCAACGAAGTAAAAATGAATGAAAATCACCCATTAATACTTTAATTATATCGTGCTACACTGTTTATCGAAAAAAGGAAATCAGATGATAGATAGTAAAGAAAAATCAAAAACTGCTTTTAATCAGCAAGCTGCCACGTATGACGAAGATACATATGGAGCACACGCAAGAAATCTTTACCCGGCTTTATTAAAAAAGCTGTCATCGCTTCAATACTCTACGGTCCTCGATTTAGGCTGCGGTACGGGAGAGGTCATGCAGGCGATTATCCTGGAGGCTCCCGATACAAAAATATACGGCATCGACATTTCTGAAAACATGGTACGAAAGGCCAAAGAAAAATTGAAAAATAATGCTTCGATCAATGTAGGAGATTCTGAACATCTGCCGTATGAAGATGAAATGTTTGATGTTGTCTATTGTAATGATTCCTTTCATCATTATCCAAATCCTAAAACGGTAATGGCTGAAGTATCCCGGGTTTTGAAACCGAGAGGCACCTTCATCATAGGTGACTGCTGGCAGCCGTTTCTCAGCAGAACGATAATGAATATTTTTATGCGCTTTAGCAATGAGGGAGATGTCAAAATGTATTCAGAACGGGAAATCTGCAGCATGCTGAATGCATATTTCCACGATACCGTCTGGCAAAAAGTAAACCATGCATCATTTCTGGTTTCCGCAGTAAAGTGATCAACTTACGAAAGACGAAACGGCCCGTATTTCGATCGATTCCGGAGATATGCTTACTATCGTGAAAAAATCCGGGTGCTGAAAAAACGGCGTTCCAATCATTGATGTGGTCTCCCTGACGGAAAATGATGCGGCTAATGCCGGATTTCCCGGCAGCTTCATTTTTTATTACGATTTGATTATTAGTATATTTTAAAAACATACGAATAAAATATGGCAATTAATATAATATTACTTTTATAGATAATATTCACACTTGTTGGTGAAAAATATGCAGTCTGGTTTTCAAAAGAAAATATTACTTGTAGGTATCGCGGTACTCCTTCTTGCCGCGGTATGCGTGGCTGGATGTGTCCAGTCATCGGATTCCGGAGAA
>JBAZDV010000102.1:0-1788 GCA_041654195.1 Candidatus Methanomethylophilaceae archaeon
TACAGGTCAGGTAGGGATTTGCATCAACTGAAAGAATTTCAGAAAAAATACCTTCTGGAAAGACTCTGCAGTGATGTACGAAAAAGCAGCATCGGTCTTTTTATTGGAGAATTCCTGTACAAAACCGTCAGGGAATCGGAGAAGAATCCGGATTTGTTCCAATTTATGGAAGATACCGTTCTGAATCTGGACAGTGCCGGTGAAAATTTGGCGGATATACACCTTTATTTTGCCACACTTTTAGGCAGGTACCTGGGCTACGAGCCCGCCTTGGAAACCTATTCCCCGGAAAAGCCCTTTTTTCATATGAAAGATGCCTGTTTCCGGGAATCGCCTGACACTTCGTTTGCAGCTTTTGACAGGGAAGATTCCGCTTTAATGCAAAAAATTTTATCGCGCATGTCCCTGGAAAAAGGTCCTCTATTGTGTTCCGGTTCACGCCGGAATCATTTTCTGAAAAGTCTTATTGCCTATTACGGCTACCACATGGGGAAAAGCCCGGAGATTAAATCCCTGGAAGTATTGCATCAGGTTTTTCTTTAGTATCTTTGTCTGCGCATGTCACTGATCAACACCGCTTATAAGCTCTATAACAAAAGACTCCTGACAGAACTGGACTATTCTTCCCGGGATCCTTTTCCATTCCAGGAAGCTACGTTTCGTTACCTGATGGAACACGCAGCGAATACTGTTTTCGGGAAAGAGCATAAAATGGCTGAGATCAAAAATATAGATGAATTTCAACAGAGAATCCCTTTGTATTCGTACAACCGGATTGAACCGTATATTCAGCGCAGCCTTAAGGGAGAGAAAAATGTCCTCTGGGACAAATCTGTACAATGGTTTGCTTTGTCCAGCGGAACATCTTCCGCAAAATCCAAGTTTATTCCAATGAACATGGAAAACCTGCAGTTTTGCCATTACAAAGGTATGTTAACCATTCTCTCTTCTTATGTCAGGACGTTTCCCAAATCTCGTCTTTTCCTTGGCAGAACGCTCACCCTGGGAGGAAACCGCCATATTGACAAGAGCATAGACACCTCCTGTTGTTACGGAGACCTCTCGGCTTTTTTGCTTATAAACACGCCGCTTTTGGCACGCATGTTTACTACTCCTACCAAGAAAATCGGACTTATCCCGGACTTTGAATACAAAATTGAACAGGTAAGCAAGCTCATTGCCCGTCAAAATTTAGTAAGTTTTTCCGGCGTACCTTCCTGGAATCTCATTCTAATGCGCAAAGTGCTGGAGATCACTGGGAAAAACAACCTGAGTGAACTCTGGCCCAATATGGAACTTTTCATGCATGGCGGGGTGAATTTTGAGCCGTACCGGGTCCATTACAAAGCTCTGTTTCCTTCCCCGAATATGCATTACCTGGAAACGTACAACGCTTCCGAAGGCTTTTTTGCATTCCAGACCGATTTGAACGATCCGGGACTGCAATTGCTTCCCAATGTGAGTGTGTATTACGAATTTATTCCCCTGGATAAACTGGAGGCCGCACAAAATGGGTCATACACCCGGTTCCTTACACTGGACAATGTGGAAAAGGACAAACCTTACGCCATGGTCATTTCCACCAATTCCGGTTTGTGGCGCTATTTGATAGGAGACACCATCCGTTTTACCGGTTTATATCCGCACAAAATACGGATTACCGGCCGCACAAAGCTATTTATAAATACATTCGGAGAAGAATTAATGATAGAAAACGCGGAGCGGGCACTCGCACATACTTGTGATGTCACGGGAGCCAGTGTTCACGAATACACGGTAGCTCCTGTC
>JBAZDV010000102.1:1798-4686 GCA_041654195.1 Candidatus Methanomethylophilaceae archaeon
GATACCCACAAGAAAGGTGCACACCAGTGGCTGATAGAATTTGAATCAAAGCCGGCGGATATGGAAAATTTCATAAGGATCCTGGACAGGTCTCTGATGGATCAGAATTCCGATTATGAAGCCAAACGTTTACATACCGGAACCATGGACATACCTCAGGTAAATAGTATGAAAACAGGATGTTTTTACAGGTGGAGGGCACTTAACAACAAGCTGGGAGGACAAAATAAAGTACCCCGGCTTTGGAATACCCGCCAATACGCGGAAGATCTTTTGAAGATCAATGAAGGATTGTGACATCATTGAAATGTTTCGTTACCAGGCAAAGCACACCGCTGTGTATGCCCGTTACCTGGACCTGCTTGGAATAGATCCCGGTAAGGTACATTCACCCTTTGCCATTCCTTTCCTTCCCATCCGGTTTTTTAAAACCCATCACATATACAACAGCCCTCAACCTGCCCGGGAAATTTTCACCAGCTCGGCCACTACCGGAATGGTCCCTTCCCGCCATCCTGTTGACAGCCTGGAACGTTATGCAAAAAATGTCCTGGAGATCTTCCGTTACTTTTACGGGGACCCTTCACAATTTACCATCCTGGCACTGCTCCCTTCATACCTGGAAAGACAAGGATCTTCCCTGGTATATATGATGCAGGTCCTGATGGAACAAAGCAACACATCACAAGACGGTTTTTATCTCTACAACAGGCAGGCCCTCTACGAACGCCTTCTTTTACTGGCCGCTGATAATAAACCCGTCTGGCTTCTGGGGGTCAGTTTTGCCTTGCTGGATTTTGCCAAAGAATTTACAGTGAACCACCCCGGCCTGATAGTCGTGGAAACTGGAGGCATGAAAGGAAGGGGAACCGAGTTAACCCGCCAAACCCTGCACCGGTACATAAAGGAAGGCTTTCCCCAGAGTCCCGTCCACAGTGAATACGGGATGGCCGAGTTGTTTTCCCAGGCGTATTCCTGCGGTGAAGATCATTTTTTTCGCTGTCCCCCGGGCATGCAGGTAAAGGTCCGCAATCTCCAGGATCCTTTCATGGAAGAACCAGACGGGTGCCGCGGCGGCATCAACATCATTGACCTGGCAAACCGCCATTCCTGCTCTTTCATAGAAACAGAAGACCTGGGATTCCGTCTTTCCGACGGACGCTTCCAGGTCCTGGGAAGGATCCCCGACGCCGAACGCCGGGGATGCAATATGCTTATTGATACTTACTGAATAATTCTTCAATCATGGCAGTATACTTGTCTGCCAGTTCCTGTTCCTTGTTTGCTTTCAGGATATCGTTCACATGCACAAACGTGCTGATGGCGGATTCGGCGTCGGTTGAAGAAAGAAATCCGCCTTTGAAAGGACTCAGGAAATACTCTATGGCCAAAAAAGTTTCATCCAGGAACGGGATCGCCAAAGCCCTTGCTTTATCAGGTTTTTCCAGGTAATAATACAACTCTATGGCTTCCATTACCCCGACTTCGTTCAGGGACGGCTGTACAAAATAATTCAACGGATATTGTTTCATAACCTCAATACCTTTATCAAGAAGGGTTTCTGCCTTTTCCGGCTTCTCTTCCAGGATCAAAGCCTTGGCCACTTGTGTATACATTTGCCTGATGGCCTGCTGAACCAGGTAAAGGTATGTAACGTGGTAATCCAGCAATACGTCCGGTTGATCCATTCTTCCCCACTTGTACACATCCATAAGTAACGTGTAGAGTTTGTCCGTATCCATATAAGGCACATCCCCGCTCAACGAATCCACTTTAAAGGGCATGAGTTTATAGGCCATCCCGTCAAAACGCAAATAATCCCGGATCCCAATATTCAAATCACCTCCTTTGGAAACCATATATATAGGCCTGTCCCATTGATAATTGGCCAACAGGTCCAGGAACATCATTTCCACTTTCATAAGTGTATGTTTGTTTTCCGGAATGTCCAGATCCATATAATCGGGGATCAGGTGTTCATCCTTGGGTGCTACGATACCGCTGGCCAGGACATTTTCTTTGTTGACCGGGATACGCAATTTACGCGCCGGCAAATAATTGATCATTGTTCCGTCTGCCAACTGGATTTTGGCTTTGGGATTACCCATAACATTTACTGCCTGTATGGCAGAAACCCTGTCTGTTACCCGTTCATATACCGGTAAGATCTCGTTGGTCCCGTACAGATACGATTCACGAGGTATGGAAAACACCAGCGGGGCCGATTCGTAGGTTCTCCATTGCATCTGATCTATATACCAGTCTGTGCCAAGCAAAGAGGTGTTCAGCACCCTTACATCGGTGCGTATACCCTCTACCTCCTGTGCATACCACAACGGAAAAGTATCGTTATCCCCGTGCGTCACAATAATGGCATTCTGACCTTCATCACAAGTATTCAGAAAATTGTAGGCAAAATCACGCGCCGTGTAACGGCCGCTTCGATCGTGATCGTCCCAGTTTTGAGCCAACATCTGGAAAGGAACGAACAGACAAACGGCAGCCGCAAGCGATCCTGCAATGGTTTCGGGTATTTTTTTACGCAACAGGTGAAACAAGGCCATCACACCCAGACCAACCCATATTGAAAAAGCGTAAAAAGAACCTGCGTACGCATAATCCCGTTCACGTGGCTGGTACGGCGGCTGATTCAGATAAACTACAACAGCAAGTCCTGTCAGGAAAAACAATAAAAATGTTATCCATGCATTGCGTTTGTCTTTGGACACCTGGTATACCAACCCCATGATCCCAAGCAACAGCGGCAATAAATAATAGTGGTTTTTGCCTTTATTGTTTTTAAGCATTTCCGGAGCAATATCCTGGTCTCCCAGACGCGCCCTGTCCAGGAACCCGATGCCGCTTTCCCAATTACCCCGGATTGGATC
>JBAZDV010000103.1:0-4677 GCA_041654195.1 Candidatus Methanomethylophilaceae archaeon
CTCAGTGAATCTTTTGGCTGGGAGCACATATTGGTTTGGTGATTTAGTATGTCATCAGCAGTTTTCTCGTTCGTTGATACTTAACGGTTCTCAAATGGCAATCTGCGGTAGGGACTTTTCTGCACTGGTCGGATTAGTTATCGGACTTGTATCGGTTTATTTCGTCGATCTTTTTAGAAAAGAGGAAAAAAAAGTACTTTTTTTCATTCTGGGGGCATTTATCCTTTTAACAATTGATTGGAGTGTTCAGCATGTGTACAGTCTGAATATAATGTCAACGAGGTTGATAACAGGTTTCCTTGTGGGAATTGCCGTTGCGATAATGATCGATTACGGACTGAGAAGGTTAAATGAAGGGTGAGGGGGGCAAGATCGATAGTCTTGACGCGTGGCCATCCAAGTTGAAATTTTTGAGGAGCACAGTATTCTCCATGCATGTTTCTGGAATGGACTTATCTGCTACCCGCCTCAAGGGTAATTTCGTTTTTTGCAGTATTAAAAAGGAAGGGGTGGTTATTCAGAGATAAGCTAATGTTTCAAGAAAAGATATTTAAATGAAGATAACATCGAGGCCTTTGCAGAAGTCAAAGGACAGCTGCCTTTTAGCAGAATTTATTTTCTGGAAGGTATACTAAATGGCTGAAGAAATTCTTAAGACGGGAACGACCACAATTGGAATCAAATGCAGGGACGGTGTCATTATGGCATCCGAGCGTAGGGCAACGATGGGCAACATGATCGCACATTCAAATGTGCAGAAAGTTTTCAAGATTGCTGATAATACCGGAATGACCATTGCAGGTCTAGTTGGTGACGCACAATTGATGGTAAGGTACGTTCAGAGCGAAGTTGCGCTTTATTCAATGAAGAAGGGTGCACCTATGCCTGTAACTGCTGTTGCTACAATGGTGGCCAACATCATTCGTCAGGGATTCTATCTTGGATTGATAGTGGGCGGTTATGACGAAAAAGGTGGGCACATCTTCAGTATCGATGGTGCAGGCGGATGCATAGAGGACAATGTTGTTTCTGTGGGTTCAGGATCTGTGTTTGCACTTGGTGTTCTTGAGGAGAATTACAAAGAAGGAATTAGCGAAGAGGAAGGTGTTGATCTTGCGATCAAGTCACTAAACTCTGCGGTAAGAAGAGATTCTGCATCCGGAGATGGATTCCTTATCACTTACATTGACGCCAAAGGATTCAATTTTGTTCCTGAAGAGGACATTAGAGTCCGTACGGCAGAATTGGGATTCAAGTATCCTAATTGAAACATCTTTTTTTCAAACTTTTTTCATTACAGTTGGTTTATATTATGAACACTGACAGGCTCTTCGATAATCTTCGAGAAGAGATCAGAAGGATAGTGCCATCCGAGTTGGACATCTCTGCTATTGAGTTTGAGGGTCCATTGGTGGTTATCTATACAAAGGATTTTGATAAATTCTCGGAGAACGGTAACATTACAAAACTTTTAGCTAACGGTCTCAGAAAGAGATTTGACATACGTCCCGATCCAAAAGCGTTGGGTAATTCCGATGAGGTCGAGGCGAAGATCAGGGAAATGATCCCAGAGGAAGCCGAAGTTACCGATTTCTTTTTTGATTTTGATACCGGAGTCGTAACGATTGAGGCAAAGAATCCCGGTGCGATAATCGGAAAGGGCGGTCAGTTGCTGAACGACATAAAAAAGGATGCAGGTTGGAATATCAAGCCTGTTCGTTCCCCACCTATTCCGTCCAAAACGATATCGGATGTTAGAGGGTATATTAGATATAGTCATGATGAGAGGGCCGAGATTCTGAAACGTATAGGCAGACGTATTGCGAGACCCGTTCTTGAAGGCGGAGAACAATATGCAAGGATGACGGCGCTTGGAGGGTTCAGGCAGGTCGGAAGGTCTGCTTCACTATTACAGACGAAAGAGAGTCGTATTTTGATTGACTGTGGTGTTGATCCTTCCAGTGATGCTACGCCTTATTTCAATGTTCCAGAGATGCAACCTCTCAAGGATATTGATGCTGTTGTCATTACGCATGCGCACATGGACCACTGTGGATTGCTTCCTGCATTGTACAAATATGGGTATGATGGACCTGTGTATTGTACGCCTCCGACAAGAGATTTGATGGCAATGTTGCAACTTGATTTTATCAAGCTTGTTTACGGTGAGGCAAAGAAGGCGCCATTCGATGCATCAAATGTCAGGAACGAAATATTGCATGTCATCCCTATCGGGTATGAGAAAACAACCGATATTTCACCAGATGTTCGTTTGACGTTCTATAATTCCGGGCACATTCTCGGTTCTTCAATCGCACATTTCAATATCGGTAATGGATTCCACAATGTAGCTTTTACGGGCGATACTAAATTTGAAAAGACATGGTTGTTCAACCAGGCGAATAATAAATTCATTCGTTTGGAGTCGATGGTCATCGAATCAACATATGGTGGAAATACAGATATGCAACCCAGTCGTTTGGAAGCATCTGCAGAAATGCACGATCTACTTCAGCAGGCGACAGAACGGGGCGGAAAGGTATTGATTCCAGTATTTGCAGTGGGAAGGTCGCAAGAGGTTATGCTTGTCATCGAAGAGATGATGCGTACAGGACGTCTTCCACAAATCCCAGTCTATCTCGACGGTATGATCTGGGAGGCAACTGCAATTCATACAGCGTATCCAGAATATCTGAACAGTCAGCTTAAGACTCAAATTTTCCAGCAGAATGAGAATCCTTTCTTGTCCCCGATCTTCCATCGTGTGGAGACTTCAAAGATGAGAGAAGAGATATGTCATTCGTCCGAATCATGCATTGTTCTTGCTACAAGCGGAATGATGACAGGCGGACCAGTCATGGAATATTTCAAAGAATGGGCTGACAATCCATTGAATTGGTTATTGTTCGTAGGTTACCAAAGTGAAAGTTCAGTAGGACGTACGATACAGAGAGGACGTAAGCAGATCACTCTTAATGATAGAGGGAAACAGATAGACCTTGATATCAAAATCAATATTGAGACGGTTGATGGATTTTCTGGGCATTCAGATCGTAAGCAGTTGATGAAGTATATCTCTTCGCTTGAGCCGAAACCATCAAAAATCATTGTGGGTCATGGTGAAGATCGTAAATGTACTGATTTTGCGTCATCGATCTACCAAAAGTATAGAATTGAGACAAAAGCCCCTCAAAACCTTGAAACCATCCGATTAAGGTAGGTTTGTAAAAGGTTTTAAGAAACATCTTAATGTTCTTCCTCACAGTCGCTGCCACAGCCACAGCCACACTTCGGCTCTTCTTCGTCACCGAGAAGATATTTTATGTGAGCAAGTTCGTGGCAGACCGTATCAAGGACGAGCATTAATGATCCATCAATAACAAAATTACATTTGCGGCAGTCTCCATCCCTACATAGGAGGCCGTTCAGTTTGCAGTGTGTTTTATCGGCATCTAAATATGCAGTTTTTACTTCAATATTGGATACGTCGATTTCATCCATAATGCCCGTTATTAATGCATCATTTATAAAATGAACTATGGAAAAGAAAATTTCCGCTAAAGCGGAAAAAATAAATTTTACCAATTTTGGGCTCTGAGTTCAAAGTAAGATTGAGGGTGCTTACACACAGGACATACATCTGGAGCTTTTTCTGCAACGTGTATGTATCCACAATTACGACATTTCCATATGGCCACTTTGTCTTTTTCGAAGACAATGCAATTCTCAATATTTTTTAAAAGTGCCAGATATCTTTCTTCGTGAATTTTTTCAACACTACCGACCCCTTCAAATGCTTTTGAAATTTCTGTAAATCCCTCTTCTTTGGCATCTTTTGCCATTTGAGCATACATTTTACTCCATTCGAAGTTTTCGCCTTTGGCTGCATCTTTCAAATTATCTACAGTTTTTGGAACGCATCCATTATGAAGTGCTTTGAACCAGAGTTTTGCGTGTTCTGCTTCATTTCCTGCAGTCTCAAGGAATATTTCTGAAATTTGCTCATATCCTTCTTTTTTTGCTTGTGACGCATAATAAGCATATTTTGTTCTGGCCTGACTTTCGCCGGCAAATGCTGTCAGAAGATTGGCTTCGGTTTTTGATCCTTTAAAGTCTACCATTTCAATTCCTCTGAGTTCAGATTATCATCAAAGGTATATTAGATTATCCTGAACGGGCCTTAACACTGTGAAAAATTTCTATTTTTTAAATCTGGCAAAGAATCCTTTTTTTTCTTTATCGTCTTTGAACTTATCTTTATTCAATTTTTTAAGGGCGTCTATCGCTCTCGTATTAGAAGGGTCAAGTTCTACAACCATCTCCATCTGTTGTTTGCCTTCAGTATATTTTTTCAGATCATTAACCAATAGTATTGCGTAATTTAGGTGGTAATCTGGATTCGAAGGCTTTAACAGGATTGCTTTTTGATAATATTCAGAGGCTTTATTAAAGTCAGCAAGCTGCATTTTGCAGAATATTGCATAACTGTTCATAAGATCCGCATCTTCTGGACAATGTTCAGTCAGATACGTATAATGCATATCAGTCTCCTTTGCATCAGCTTTCTTCTTTTTCAAAACAGTTACTAATGCTTTTCTTGCATCGTAATTGTCAGGTTCAAGATCAAGTATGATATTCAATTGCAATAAACCGTAATCTTTTTTTTCGAGATCGAAA